>JAICHC010000572.1 GCA_025922795.1 Candidatus Binatia bacterium
AAACAAAATCGGGGCAAAATTCTCCGGCAATCCGAAGCGCCGCATTGCCGGTGGCCGCGCCACGCACCTCGAAACCATGCATCTCGAGGAGACTCTTGGTTGCATTCAATGCCACCGGGCGGTCGTCGACGAGTAAGACGCGCCGGTTTTTCGAATCCACCGGGATTTTGCCAGGCAGGATACCGTTAGAATTCGCGTCATCCCACAGGCCCGGCTCACGCCACTGCTCCTCCTCGACGATGGAGCGGCGCGAAGAAGCGACTCCAGAGATTTTTTCCAGCAACACGGTCATGTCGATCGGCTTGCTGACGTAATCGCTGCAGCCCGCGGCAAAGCAATTGGCCTGATCGCCCGCCATGGCTCCCGCGGTCACTGCGATGATGGGTTTCCTAAATCCCATCGCGCGCATCCGGCGCGTTGTTTCGTATCCGTCCAGGCGCGGCATTTGGATGTCCATGAGCACGACATCGAAATCGTTCGGACGCTGCTCGAGGACCTCCAGCGCCGCCTCGCCGCCGCTAAATGTCTTCACCGTGCCGCCGGCCGCGCTGATAAAGTATTCCATCAGGCGGCGAATATCGGGCTGGTCTTCGACGATCATCACCCGCACATCCAATTTTCGTTGCCACGAAGGCGGCGACACTCTGGAGTCCATTTCGATATTGCGAAAAGCGCCGCCCGAAAGCACGCGCACCGGCAGAATGACGTGGAACGTGCTGCCGTGATCCGGAAGGCTGTCGACGCCGATGCGGCCGCCCAAAGCTTCGACCAGCCGTTTAGTAATCGCCAACCCGAGGCCCGTGCCGCCGTAGGTTTTGGTCATCGAGCTGTCGCCCTGCGTAAACGGCTTGAAGAGGTTTTGCTGCTGCTCTTGGGTCATGCCGATGCCCGAGTCGCTGACGTGAAATTGCAGCTCGGCTTGACCCGGATCAAAATGCACAGCCAATTCGACGCCGCCGCGTTCGGTGAACTTGATCGCGTTGCCGAGTAGGTTGATCAGGATTTGACGCAGCCGTTTGGCATCGCTCTCGATTTTATAGGGAATGACGCCGTCATACTTGAGCGACAGCGGCAACGCCTTGGCGCGCGCCGCACCTTCCATCAGTGTGTACACGTCCGTGAGAAACGTCGGCAGATGAACTGATTCTTTTTCCAGCTGCAACCCTTGGGCTTCGATCTTCGCCAAGTCGAGCAGATCGTTGATGATCTGCAAGAGATACTGGCCACTGTCCTTGATCGTGCGCACGCACTCGATGGCACCCTGGTCTTGCAGGCGCTCCAGCAAGATATCCGCATAGCCCATGATTCCGGTCATCGGATTGCGAATCTCATGGCTCATGTTGGCCAAGAATTCACTCTTGGCGCGGCTTGCCGCATCGGCCGCGTTCTTGGCTTCAACGAGCGCATGCTCGGCCTGTTTGCGCGCGGTGGCGTCGCGCACCAGACCCGTGTAAAAGCGCGACTCGCCGAGTACGGTTTCGCTGACACCGAATTCGACCGGGAACTCGCTGCCGTTCTTGCGCCGACCGTGGGTTTCCTGGCCGCTGCCGATGGTCTGCCGGTCAATAGTGCGCAGATAGCCGGCCACGGCGCTGGGGCCGAAATGCGCCGATAATTCCGGCATCAGCAGGCCGATCTCTCTACCGATCACCTCGGCCGCCGAGTAACCAAATATTTTTTCGGCCGCTGGATTGAGCGACTCGATCACGCCATGCTGGTCGATGGTGATGATGCCATCGACCGCCGTCTGGACGATCGCCTTCAAGCGCACCGCCGCCTCGGTCACCGCCCGCTCCGCTTCTTCGATGCTCGTGATATCGCGGTTGACTTCCAGGATGACGTCGCTTCCGGGTCGCGCCACTTTTTGCTTGCGGCTGAGCACCGCGATTTGACCGCCGCTCTTTTGTCGATGCAGCACCCGGCCATCCCACTCCCCTTCACGATCGATTTTCTTTCCAATCTCAGCCTGCGGTATGGGGTAAGCGGACTTGAGCAGATCCTCGATCGAGCGGCCCATCGCCTCACCCGCGCTGTAGCCATAGAGTTTTTCCGCGCCTTGGTTCCAGTACTCCACCGCGCCGCTGGCATGATTCCAAACGATGATCGCATCGAGGGATAAATCCAACAGTCGCGCCTGCTGATCGCGCTGTTCCTGCGCGCGCTTGGTTTCCGTGATGTCGCGCGCTGCCGCCGAAATTGCGACGATGTCGCCCTGTGCGATGACAGGCGAAAAAGTCAGCGAGACGTCGAAGGGCCTGCCGTCGCGCCGCAAGCGAATGGTTGCGAAGCGCGTCACCGGTTCGCCGCGCAGAACCAGCTCGACCAAGCCGTCGCGCTCCTCGATAAGCTCCAGTGGGACAAGCTGGTGAACGGATTGCCCCAATATTTCTGCTTCGGCCCAGCCGAACAGAGACTCCGCCGCGCGATTCCAACTGATGATCTTTCCATCCAGCGTAAAGGAATAAATCGCGTCCTGAGAAGAATTCACCACGGCCGCCAGCAACGCCAGTTGGCCTTCGGTAATCTTGCGCTCGTGGATGTCAGTCGTACAACCGGCGTAACCGAGAAACGCGCCCGTTTCGGTGAATCGCGGCGTCGCCAGCGCCTTCATCCAACGGTACTCGCCGTCGGGTCGGCGCATGCGAAAATCCGCCTCAAAGCGCTCTTGACTCTCAAGCGCATTTCGGTAAGCACCCGTATAGCTGTCGCGATCCTCGGGATGAAGATAATCCATCCAGGCCGAGCCCACCAGCTCGGCATCGTCCCGGACGCCGACAAAATCGCGGAACGCTTGGTTGAAAAATCTCGCGCCTTCGTGGTCGTTGATCCAGATCAACACCGGGGCGCTGTCGGCCAACGCTTTGAAGCGCTGCTCGCTTTCGTGCAGTTGCGTCTCGGCACGCTTGCGCTCGGTGACATCCATGTTGATGCCGAGGACGCGCGTCAGCTCGCCGTCTTCGCCGCACCAGCCCTGGCCGCGCGAGGCGATCCAGCGCACCTCGCCTGAGCCATGCATGACCCGATACTCGACGTTGAAAGGGCACCGCTGCCGGATCGATTCGTAGCGCTCCCGCTCCACGCGATCGACATCGTCGACATGGACCAGCAGGCGCCATTCGTCATAATTTTGCACTGGGTGAGTGACGCCGTACAGGTTCAACATTTCTGCGGTCCAGGACAGTTTGCCGGTCTTCACATCCCAGTCCCAAATGCCGACGTGGGCCGCCTCCTGGGCCAGACTCAACTGTTGTTGGCTCTGCCACAGGGTTTCCTCGGCGAGCATGCGCGCGC
>JAICHC010000573.1 GCA_025922795.1 Candidatus Binatia bacterium
AAGCCCCTGGTGATCATGACGCCGAAGAGTCTGTTGCGCCATCGGGAGGCGGTGTCGCCGCTCAGCGACTTCGCCCAAGGCGGCTTCAAAACTGTCATCGGGGAGCGCCGCAATGGCGCGGCGGTGAAGCGTGTCCTGCTCTGCAGCGGTAAGGTTTATTACGAGCTAAAGAGGAATCGCGATGAGCGACGGCGCGACGACGTGGCTCTCGTGCGCATGGAACAGCTCTATCCCGTGCCGGAGGATACTCTCACCGCAGCATTGAGGAATTACGCGGACGGCACGCCGGCAGTCTGGGTTCAGGAAGAGCCAATCAACATGGGAGCAGCATGTTTCTGGTCACAGCGCTTCGGCACGCAGCTCTTCGATCGCTTGCCATTCTCCACGGTGGCAAGAACGGCTTCGGCGAGCCCGGCCACGGGCTCCATGGCGCGCCACAAGCAGCAACAGGCCGCCTTGATGGCAGCCGCTTTCGGCGAGCTTGGCTGATGAAACTTCGCAACCTCAGATGTCATTCTGGCGGACGGGCGTAATCCAACGGGTTGAACGTCACGCTCGCAAAGCGCCCCGGGAGGGACACCATGCGGATCGATGTAACAATTCCCAACGTCGGTGAATCGATTACCGAAGTCGAAATCGGCGAGTGGTTCAAAAGCCAGGGCGACCGGGTCAGCAAAAACGAAAATCTCTTATTACTCGAGACCGACAAGGCCACAGTCGAAGTGCGCGCCCCGGATTCCGGCACTCTTGTGAATATTCTGAAGCACAACGGAGAGAGCGCGGCGATCGGCGAGGTGGTTGCTCATCTGGAAACCACTAATGGTGAGCAGCAGAGCAAAGAAACTAAAACTAACGATTCCGAAGTTAAACCACCAGTTGAATCTGCATCGGTGCAACCGAGCAGCGCGGGTGCGGCATCCGCCGCAACCGACGGCGGCGCTGGTCGCATGCCTGCCCCGGTTCTGCATCCCGAGTCAAGCCCGGAGCAAGAAGAAGCGAAGCAAAAAGAAGCGAAATTCGCCCCGAGCGAACACGCTGGCGAAATTATCGGCGCAAAAGTAACGGCGGCCCAGGAAACCCAGGACGCCGAAACTTTGACAGAACAAGCCCAGTCCCCCGCCGATGAAGCTCACGCGGCGACGGCGGCCGGCATGGCTATGGCTTCCAAGCCGTCTGCAGACGACGAAGTCGTGCCGATGACGTTGCTGCGCCGGCGCATCGCCGAACGGCTGTTGGCGGCACAGCATAGCGCGGCGCTGCTGACGACGTTTAACGAGATCGACATGTCGGCGGTAATTGCCTTGCGCCAGACCCACGGCGAAGCTTTCCGCGAGCGTCATGGTATCAAGCTCGGCTTTATGTCCTTTTTCGTTAAGGCCGCGGTGACGGCGCTGCAAGCGGTCCGCGAGGTCAATGCCGAGATCGACGGCAACAACATCGTCTATCACAATTACTACGACATCGGCGTTGCCGTCGGCGGCGGCAAAGGATTAGTGGTGCCGGTGCTGCGCCGGGCCGAACGCATGAGCTTCGCCGATATCGAGCGGGCGATCGCCGACTTTGCGCGTCGCGCCGGAGAGAACCGGCTCAAACCGGACGAGCTTAAAAGCGGAACTTTCACGATCACCAACGGGGGTGTCTACGGATCGCTGCTCTCCACACCGATCGTCAATCCGCCGCAGAGCGCAATCCTCGGCCTCCACGCCATCCAAGATCGGCCGGTGGCGCACGATGGCGCAGTCGCGATTCGGCCGATGATGTACGTCGCGTTGAGCTACGATCATCGTCTTATCGATGGTCGCGAGGCCGTGCTGTTCCTCAAGAAAATCAAATCGATGATCGAGGAGCCGGCACGTATGCTGCTGGAGTTTTAGCGGCTTCGGCCACCGCGGTGACACAGCAGTGAGGATAGCTTTGCGAGCCTCGATTCTTGTCTCTTTTTCGGTGTACGGCGAATGAAAGCCGCGGATACCCTCACTGAAACCGCGGCTGAGACGTATCTCTGGTGGCAGCGGGGGATCATCTATCAGATCTATCCACGGTCATTCATGGACAGCAACGGCGATGGGATCGGTGACCTTCTCGGAATCACCTCTCGACTCGATTACCTGCGCTGGTTGGGCGTAGATGCGCTGTGGATCTCGCCCATCTATCCCTCGCCGATGCGGGACTTCGGCTACGACGTTGCGGATTACACCGGCATCCACCCAATCTTCGGCACTCTGGAAGAGTTCGATCGTCTGCTAGGTCAGGCACACGCCCGGCAAATCAAAGTGATTCTCGATTTCGTGCCCAATCACACTTCCGACCAGCACCCATGGTTTTTACATTCGCGCTCCTCACGGGCCAGTTCAAAGCGCAAATGGTACATTTGGCGGGACCCCGGCCCGGATGGAGGGCCTCCAAACAATTGGCTGTCCTGCTTCGGCGGGAGTGCTTGGGAATACGACCAACATACCGGCCAATACTACTACCATGCTTTTCTTCGCGAGCAGCCTGACCTTAATTGGCGCAATCCTGAAGTCGTAGACGCCATGGTGGGCGTGCTCCGCTTTTGGCTAGAGCGCGGCGTGGACGGCTTTCGGGTTGATGTGCTGTGGCATCTGATCAAGGACGAATACGGTCCTGACAATCCAATCAACCCGAACTGGTGCGAAGGAACTGATCCGTACCGGGCGCTGATCCCGGTTCACACCACGGACCAACCCGAGGTGCACGGGATCGTTAGTCGGATGCGGCGCGTGGTTGACGAGTACAAAGAGCGCGTGCTGATTGGAGAAATCTACCTGCCAATCGAACGGCTGGTACAGTACTACGGAGTGGATCTTACCGGAGTGCACCTCCCCTTCAACTTCCAATTAGTACTAGCAAGATGGGACGCACGCGAGATCGCGCGACTCATCGCGGCATACGAGGCGGCGCTGCCGGAAGGGGGCTGGCCCAATTGGGTGCTCGGCAATCACGATCAGCACCGCATTGCATCGCGTGTAGGTCCGGCACAGGCGCGAGTGGCGGCCATGCTTCTACTCACGCTGCGCGGCACGCCTACGCTGTACTACGGCGATGAAATCGGCATGCACGACGTGGAGATTCCAGTCGGGAAGGTGCAGGATCCAGTCGAGAAGAATCTCCCCGACCGTGGACTAGGACGCGACCCCGAGCGCTCGCCCATGCAGTGGAGCTCTGAAAAGCACGCCGGGTTTACTACCGGCGAACCCTGGCTGCCGGTTGCCGCCGATTACCCAAGCTTGAATGTGAAATCACAGCGCGAACACCCTTGCTCGATGCTC
>JAICHC010000574.1 GCA_025922795.1 Candidatus Binatia bacterium
CCGCTTCTTCGAGCGACAAACCCAGCGGCTTGGCGATTTTCTCGGTAATCGCTTCGACGGCTTTGTCGCGCTGCAAGCGGACACCGCTGCCGAGAAAATATTCCGGATCGATGCGGCCGGTGATAAGATTGGCGTCGGTCACCGTCGGTTCGCTGCCGCCTTTGCCGTAACAGGCGGGGCCCGGCTCCGCGCCCGCGCTTTGCGGTCCGACTTTCAGGCCGCCGGCGGGATCGATCCAGGCAATGCTGCCGCCGCCGTTGCCGACTTCGACGATATCGACCACCGGCAACATCATCGGATGACCGGATACGTAACCGCCGACGTAGTAGCTGCTCGTGACCTCAGGATGGAAATCTTTGATCAAGCTCGACTTCGCCGTCGTGCCGCCCATGTCGAAAGAAATGATATGGCGGCAGTCGAGCGACTCACCCAGGCGCGCCGCCGCGATCACGCCCGCCACCGGTCCCGACTCCATCATCGTCACGGGCAGCTTCTTCGCAGTCTCCGCTGACATCACCCCGCCGTTGGATTGCATGACGCGAAACGTGCCCTGGAAACCGGCGTCGCTAAGCATCTTCTCCAATGACAGCAAATAGCGCCTCACCAGCGGCCCGACGTAGGCGTTCAACACCGTCGTCGAGGTGCGCTCGTATTCGCGAAACTCGCGCAGGATCTCGTGCGATAGTGAGATGTAGGCCTCGGAAAACTGCTGGCGCAACAGCTCGCCGAGCCGCTGTTCATGAGCGGCGTTGGCGTAGGCGTGCAGCAAACACACGGCGATGCTCTCCACGCCGGCCGCTCTGAGTGCTCCGATGGTGGCCGCCGCCGACTGCTCGTCGAGCGGCCTTAACACTTCGCCGGTCGCATACAACCTCTCGTCCACTTCCAGACGCAGATCGCGCGGGACCAGCGGCACCGGCCGCTTGAAAAATAAATTGTAGCCTTCCGGACGATTGCCGCGGCCGATCTCATAGACATCGCGAAAGCCTTGAGTCGTGATCAACCCTGTGCGCGCGCCTTTGCGCTCGAGCACGGCATTGATCGCTACGGTCGATCCGTGCACGAAAAAACTTGCGCCCGCAACGTCAATGTTCGCGCTGCGCAAACAATCCTGAATGCCCCGCGCAAGATCGTCGGGTGTCGTCAGCGCCTTGCTTCGAGAGACTTGTCCATGCTCGTCTGCAGCGACCAAGTCGGTAAATGTTCCACCTATGTCAACCGCGATTCGCATGAGGCCTTTCGAAAAAGATTAGAACGAATTGAAATAGCTGTTCGACAATGCGCCTAGCCTTCTCCCGGAGGGAGAACGAACAGAGATCCAATGCGCGGCAAAATTCTTCAAAACCTAACCACCAAGCAACGACTTTGCCCCGCTCGGCGTCACCTGAAAGCTCTCGCCGTAAAGAATCAACTTCGCTTCGGTCTCGAACGTCACTCGGAGCGCCAGTGTCATGTTTTCATTCAATGTCGTCGCGCCGACCGACGCGGCGCCGACTTCGCGCGCATCGCTCTCGTTCAAAAACGGCGCCTCCCACTGATTGAGGCCGATCCCGTTCGCAAGTCCGAACACGGAAGCCGTCGCGTAGAATTCGCCGAGCTCGCGCCGCGCGGTATCTTCAATAGTCGCCACCGCTCCGCCGGGCTTGAGCTGTTTGGCCATCGCCGCGACGATCTCTTGCGCTTTCCGGTACGCGGCTGCAATTTTTGCATCCGCTGACAAAATAAATGTCCGCCCTGCCTCGGCCCAATAGCGCTCGTGTTGCACGGCGATGTAAATCGCCCAGTGGACGCCGAGATTCGCGGCCTGCTTAAAACTCGGCGGATTCAATCTTGTTTCGCCCGCGAGGATACGGATGTCCTCGGCGCCTTGGTCGCGCGCCAACCGGTCGATGTCGGCAACGATCTCGTATTCTTTTCTACCGGGCTTGACGAAACCGGCCGCGCCGGCGCAAATTTCGCGCAACACACGGCCGGCCTCGCCCATGGCAGCCAACTCTTGCACGGATTTCACCAGACGCAACGGTTGAACCATCGAGTCACAGTTGACCCAGCTAACCTGCGGCAACGAGCGTTTCATGTCTTCGAATTGCGGCAATGGAAAACCCTGACCGGAATCCGCCAGTCCGACATTGGCTTTTTCGAGTCCCGTTTCCTTTAAGAGCTTCGCGCCGTCCGCGCCGACCTGGTTCGATGCCCGCACGTCTTCGATCCAGGTCAAGGTCTTTGCAAACGGCACATCACGGCTGCCGATGTTGAGTAGCAGCGAAATCGCGCCGTCACGCGGCACCACGGCGATACCGCCGCGGACTTTAGGAAAGTAGTTCGTCAGGTAGCAGAGATCGGCGAAGCAATAATTATCGCCGTAGATCACCAGAGCGTCGAGATCGCGCTTCGCCATCTGCTCGCGCACCGCGCTCAGGCGTGATTGAAACACTTCCGCGGGTAGTTGCTTTGGATCCCACGTCGAGCAACCCCGTTTCAAAACTGAATGCCTTCCAAAGATCATCTTCCCCTCACCGAATCCGAAATTCGGTTCACGATTTGAACGTCTTGAACAACTTGAACGGTTTGAACACATTAACCTTTGATATAAATGTCCCACGACGATCGCATCAGCGACTGCGCTTTCATCTGCGTCATCACTACCGTGTCGCCGAGCGTCAGGTAGCCGGTTTCGGGCAGATACTGATTCGGGTGAATGATGAACGTCATTCCCTCCTCCAATTGGGTCTGATTGCTGTCTTCCAAACTGCCTGGCGCGAATGAGCCGCAGCCGAGCCCATGGCCACGCACGCGCATGAACGGCGGCCGACAATAATCTTCATATCCGGCCTCGATCAACGTGCGGTTGATCGCAGCCGCGATATCGCTCGCCGGCGCGCCGGTTTTCGCCGCTTCCATCCCCAAGCCCATCGCTTTCTTTAGAATGGCGTACTTTTCGCGCACCACCGGCGCCGGCTCGCCAAGCACCATGGTCCGGCAGATCTGCACGAACAGGCCGCCGATGCAGGGTGTAATCTCGCCGATGATAATATCGCCTTTCTCCACCCTCCGATCGGTCGCCGGGTGGAGTGCTTGGTTATGGCTGTTGGCGACGACCATGCCAAAGTTATCTTCGGCGCCGAGCGAGCGCATGCGATACTCGACGATCGCGGCCAATTCATATTCTTTCAAACCCGGCCGAGCGTCCTCGTGCAGCGCGCTCACGCCGGCGTCGGCGATCTCGGCCGCTCTTCGTAACCGCGCCAACTCGAAAGCACTTTTCGATCGCGCCATATTTTCGATGA
>JAICHC010000575.1 GCA_025922795.1 Candidatus Binatia bacterium
ACCCTGATGTCACCCGACACGGTACTCATCGTTCTCCTATCCACTTCCGTTGGATAAGTGTCAGACGTAGTGTTGAATTCGCTGCAGGCTCGGCGGGAAGAACAGATCCTCGGCTTTGGGCTCTTTTTTGATCATTCCCTGCTCGAACTCGTAACGAATCACGGCTTCCAAGACTTTTCGATTGTCGTCAAGATTGTAGGGCCACGGATCCGGACCAAAAATCTCCTTCTGCTCACGCAGCAGATCCTGTACCCAAACTAAAGCAAAGCTGCGTGGGTCGCTATTACGCGCGTAGCAAATCTCCTTTGCCTGTTGAAATGCCCGCACCAGGCTCATCCCTACCCACGGATGAGCCTCCAGGACCGGGTTCTTCACGACTACGGTATGCATGATTGGAAAGAAACCGCCGCTCTTGTAGTACTCGATCTCGGCCTTCTTCGGGTCGGGAAAAAGCAGAGCGACTTTTGGATTGCCGTTGCGGATCGACGGCAGGGTTTCCGGATAAAGCGCGGCTTCGAGCTCGCCGTCGAGCAGCATCTGGTCGACGTTTTTGCCGTGCGGCACGCGCTTGACGTCCATCCACCTGGCGGGTTCGAAAGCAATGTCCTCTTCCTCCTGGCACCACCATTCTATGGTTTTTAAATCGACGCCGTAATGATCCTGCAATATACCGCGCATCCAGAGCCCGGCGGAATTTTGCAGCGTATCCAAACCGATTCGCTTGCCATTCAGATCCGCCGGTTTTTCAATACCGCACCCGGCTCGCTTAACCATGTACTGGTGGCGAAAACGGCGGTGCGGAAACACCGGGATGGCGTTGTAGTTGCACCCTTTGTCGCGCGCCACGAGATAACCAATCAGCGACAGCTCACAAATGTCGAACTCTTCGTGCCGCAACATCCTGCCATGGCGCTCGGGAGAGGGCATGGTCAAGACGTTAAGGTCGATTCCTTGGGGCTGGATTTCGCCATTGATCAACGGGCGCAAGAAATCATAGTCGCCGCAGGCCAGCGTGAGTGCCAGTTTCGCCATCTATTCTCCTTTGATGTGCTGGCGATAGAGTTCGGGTGTGTCGATATCGATGGTGATGCCCGCCTGATCGGTTTCGATTTCCAGCGTTTCGTCGCGGTGGGCGTTCACCACCGCGTTGGCGCCTTCGCTCAGCGGCGCCGCGAGCAGCTCGGCGAAGAGCGCTCGCGAGAAAATTACCGGATGGCCGCGTTTTCCCCGACAGCGCGGCACGACGATGAGGTGCTTCGACTGGTAAAAACGCCGCATCATTTCATCGACCAAAGAAGGATCGATGTAGGGATGATCAACCAGATGGACCAGCATGCCGTCGCAATCCGGATCGGACTGCAGGCGCCGCACCGCGACCTGCAATGAAGATAGCTGTCCTAGCCTGTAATCCGGATTAAGCAAGATTTCGACCGGCAGATGCTCGATCCGCCGCCTCATCTCATCGGCGTTATGGCCGAGAACGACGATCACCTTGCCAACCGGAGTCTGCTTGAGAGTGGCGACAATCTTTTCGATGAAAGTCCGGCCGTCGATCGGCAGCAGGGCCTTGGGACGCCCCATGCGGCTGGATTCGCCGGCGGAAAGGATCACCGCCCAGATCATTTGCCGCCGTCCGGGAGGCCGCGCTTACTTGTACAGTTTATCGATGAACCCACTCTTCTCCAGTTCCCTGACGATGCTGTCGTCGACCATATCGTCCACCTTGAGATTGACTCCTGGCTTACGGCTCAACGCTTCTTTGATCTGCACCTCGGTGCCCTCGCGTGTGACCAGAGGGACACGGTCGTGCAGCTTGACGTTCGCCAAATAGGAATCTTCGAGATATCGAGGATTATTCTGGCGGGTATATTTGCCGATCACCTTCTTCGTTTCTTCCTTGCGGGTCTTGAGAAAATGGGTCGCTTCGATCAAAGCCATCGTCAACCTGCGCATCGTATCTCGCCTAGCCGCTAGATAATTCTTGGTCGTAGTCGAGCAAATGTACGGAAAATCGAAGCGCTTCTGGAAATCCGCAGTGCTGATCATGATGCGGTGCGGCATGCCCTTGGCCAAGTGGATCGTTCCCGGCGGGGATGGAAATCCGACGATCCTTCCGGTTCGAAACGCCGCCGCGTGCTCCGTGGGACCGCCGACCTGAAGGATGGGGACGTCCTTGACCGGTTCCAACCCCAGCCCCTTGATCAATACACGTGCCGCGACATCGGAGGCGCTACCGACGCGGCTGATGCCGACGCTCTTGCCCCTCAAGTCCTCCGCCGATTTCACCGACTCCTGAACCACCAGTTCATACGGTAATGTATTGATGTAGCACGCCGTCATCACCAGGCCGGCGCCACCCGCGACAGCACTCGCCACCGCGCCGCCGGAAGCGTTCGCTACGTGAATATCGCCCGAGACCACGGTGGAGACACTCATCGTCGAGCTCTGGATGAAGATGAGCTCGACGTCCAAGCCGTGTTTACGGTACATGCCGCCGTCGAGCGCGGTGAACCACACTGTATTCGACGCGTCGGCCGAACTGTAGGCAATCTTGATCTTTTCCTGAGCCGAGAGTTCAGTCAAACCGCCCAAAAATGCGAACACCGCAAACGCTGCGGCCAGAGGACTTCGAGCCATCAATCTCTCCTTCTACATGCGCCGGGCGCACCGGCGCTTACGAATGTATGTCGATGTAGCTTAATCGTGCGTGGGAATCAAACGAAAGGCGGCTTTCGCAGCCGCGCGATCGGCGGCAATTGCTACTCCGCCGGAAGCGCCATGCATTCCCCCGCCGGCAACTCGACCCAAACCGGGTCGCCGCGGCGCACTTGCGTGGTGTAACGCTGGTGGGTTTGCAGCATGTTTTTACCGAGCTCAACGGTGCAGTCGACGTATTCACCCAGGAACATGGCCGCGCCGATCTTGCCTTCGAGTATATTCGCCGCAGCCGCCGGCTTCTGCTGGTTCAAATAGATGCTCTCGGGACGGATCACCACGACAACTTTGCTGCCGACCGACAAACCTTCGAGCACATTGCAGGAAATCTCGCCGTCGTCGGTGCGCACCGAACCGATGCCCTCGCCGTCGATTTTGACTACCTGCCCGCTTAATTGATTGGTCGAGCCGATGAAGTTGGCGACGAATTTAGTCTTGGGCTGGAGATAAACGTCCCGCGGCGGGCCTTCCTGGACAATCACGCCGGAGTTCATTACCGCGATGACGTTCGACATCGACAAGGCTTCGATCTGATCATGGGTGACGTACAAGGTCGTGATGCGCAGGC
>JAICHC010000576.1 GCA_025922795.1 Candidatus Binatia bacterium
ACCAAAATTTCTGTTAAATGCTTCGGCGGTGGGCTACTACGGACCCCATGGCGATGAAACAATCACCGAAAGTACCCCGCCGGGGAGCGATTTTCTCGCCCGCCTCTGTGCGGACTGGGAAGCCGAGGCGAAGAAAGCGGAAGCTCACGGAGTCAGGGTGGCGATTGTCCGCACCGGGATCGTGCTCGCGCGTGGCCAAGGCGCGCTCAAAAAAATGGTACCGCCGTTTAAAATGTACTTAGGTGGGCCTTTGGGCTCCGGCAACCAATGGATGCCGTGGATTCATATCGAAGACGAGATCGGCCTGCTGGTCTTTCTCATGGGAAACGAAAATGCGCGCGGCGCGTTCAACGCCACCGCGCCCAATCCGGTCACGATGGAAGAATTCGCCAAAGCATTGGGTCAAGCCCTGAACCGCCCCTCCTGGGTGTCTGTGCCGCCGTCGGTGTTGGCGCTGATGGTCGGCGAGATGGCCGACATGCTCTTGGCGGGCCAGCGTGCCGTTCCGGAAGCGGCCTTGAATCTCGGCTATGTTTTCAAATACCCGACGATCGTCGGAGTGCTTGAGTCGCTTCGTTTATGAGCAGGAAGTAACGCCAAAAATGAATTTCCTTCGTCCCGCAGGCAATCGCGCCGAGCGCAAGGACAACTTGCAGCAAAGCCAGAGCGAGTACGCACGCGCTCTTACGGCCGGCAACGCCGAGGTCTCTGGTCGGGTGATCGAGGAGCTTTTGAACCGGCGCTGGTCGCCCGGTGAAATCTATTCCCAAGTGATCACGCCTTCCTTAGTGACCATCGGCGATTTGTGGTGCAGCAAGGTGATCGGCGTCGCCGAGGAGCATATGGCAACGCAAATCGTGTTGCGCCATTTGGATCGGCTAAGCTCCTTGTTCGCCTGGCAGGACCGGCGCGCGCCTTTTCGCGTGCTGGTCGCTTGTATTGAGGGAGAGCGCCACTACATTGGTGCGAGAATGTTCGCCGATCTCTGTCTGAGCCACGGCTGGTCGGCGGAGTTTCTCGGCCCCGACGTGCCGAATGGTGCACTCGTCGATACGGTAAAGAAGCGCGCGCCGCACGTGGTTGCGTTGTCGGCCACCATGGCGCAGGGGATAGAGCATGTGCGGCGTCTGACCGGTGAGTTGTCCGCGCTGGCGCCGGCACCGAGGATCCTATGGGGAGGTCAGGCGATGGCGAGTCGCGGAGCGACCCTGCCGGCGCACGGTGGTGCCGCGGCGATTGCGCGTGACGCGATCGACGGACTTGAGATTGTGCTTAAGTTTCTGCGCGCCAACCGCCCCAAAGTCATTCTCAAGGAGTATTTGTTCGCAGTGGGCCGCAGGGTCCGCGAGCTGCGACTAAAGAGGGGCTGGACGCAAGAACAGCTGGCTGAGGCTGCGCACGTCACCCGTGTCTGCGTCGTCGCGGTCGAGGGCGGAAAACAAAATTTTTCGATGGATATCGTTATTCGTCTGGCGAATGCCTTAGGCGTGTCGCCGCAAGCCGTCATGGTCGAAGAGGCCGAGCCTGTGCAGGCTTTAAGGAGGACCCTATGAAGAATACATCGGTGGACACGAGCCGGATCGCTCCTGCACCGATTCCGCTACACTGTGCAGAATGGCCTGAGAGAATTGACCGGCGAACCCCAGCGAAGGAAAATGCGGAGACCCTCTTGCCCAGACGAGAGCAATGGGCGCGATTGCTGGGCTTGGAAGACGGCGGCGCGGTTGAAGAGGTGCTGCGCCGCGCCTTGCTGGAACCCATCGACGAATTGACCGCGCTTCGCGGCAAGCGCATTCGCGGCCAGTTGGTGGCATTCAGCTATCGCCTGCTCAACGGCGAGATGCCTTCTGCCGTCCATGCCGCCAGGCGCTGCTGCTTGGCTGCCGCAGCCATCGAGTTCATTCACGCCGGATCGCTGATCATCGACGACATCGAAGACGGTAGCGCGGTGCGGCGCGGCCGGCCGGCGCTCCATCTGCGCTACCCGATGCCGATTGCGCTCAATGCCGGCAACTGGCTCTATTTCTGGCCGTTTGATTTATTCAAAGAGATGGCGCTGCCGCGCGATCAGCTGCTGCTAATCTACGAGTCTTGTCACCGGACCTTGCTGCGCGCCCATTTCGGTCAGGCGGTGGATCTCGGCGCCAAGATCCATACCGTGGCGCAAGAAAATGTGGCGGATCTTTGCCTTGCTTCCATGGGGCTCAAGACCGGCGCTCTGATGGGATTTGCCGCGCTGCTCGGCGGGGTCGTTGCCGCAGCTTCCGATAAGCTGCTGGCAACGCTTGACGATTTCGGTTGTGACTTGGGTGTGGCGCTGCAAATGTTCGATGATCTGGGCAACGTGATCGGCAAAGGCGAGCCGTCCAAGCGTTACGAGGACTTAATGCTGGCGCGTCCCTCGTGGGTTTGGGCGTGCGCCGCCAAGCAAAGCACGGCCACCGATTATCGGCAATTTGTCGCCGCGGTGAGGCGATTGCCCGATGTGAAGGATCTCGAGGACTGGTTGGCAGAGCACGATATCGTTGAGCAGACCCGCCAGAGCGCGAGAAAATATCTCGACCGTAGCTTCAGCGCACTGGAAAATCGGCTGGGCGCCGCCGGGGCGGCTTGGTCGCGCCACGCCTTTGATGAATTACGCGGCCTTGGCGAGGAGATCGCGGTTGCTTATGGATAAGATGCGCGCGGCAGTCATCGGCGCGGGATTTGGCGGCCTGTCCTTGGCGATCCGTCTTCAGGCGGCCGGGTGTCGAACGATTATTTTCGAAAAGCGCGACAAACCGGGCGGGCGCGCCTACGTCTATCGCGACCAGGGTTTTAGCTTCGATGCCGGGCCGACCGTGATTACGGCGCCCGATTGTCTGAGCGAGCTGTTTTCCCTTGCCGGCAAGTCGATGGACGACTATGTTCGCCTCCTGCCGGTCAACCCTTTTTATCGTTTGTTCTGGCAGGACGGATTCAAATTCGATTACTCCGATGACGCCGCGCTGGTCGAAGAGCAGATCGCCAAAAGATCACCACGGGATGTGCAAGGCTACCGAAAATTTCTCAGCTACTCGGAAGAAGTATTTCGTGAGGGATACGAGAAGCTCGCCCATGTGCCGTTTTTGAGCTGGCCAAGCATGGCAGCGGTCGCGCCGCAGTTGATCCGGCTCAAAGCCTATCGATCGGTTTACGGCGTCGTAGCCAAGTATATTCAGAACCCGCATCTCCGCCAACTTTTTAGCTTTCATTCTCTGCTCGTCGGCGGCAATCCTTTTACCACCACTTCGATCTACAC
>JAICHC010000577.1 GCA_025922795.1 Candidatus Binatia bacterium
TGCACGCCGCAGATAAGCGCCGCCAATACCACGCCTGCTGCCGCCGCTTGTCCGAGTGAAAGTGTGGTCCCGCTCAACCGCGGCAACGCAAATGGCAAAACCGCCGCGCAAATCGGCTCAACCCAAGTCAGTATGACGTGGGCGGTTACGACTCCATCCCTTCCCATAACAACTCCGCCGGATGTTTCGCCTTACGGCTCGCCAAGTGGTCGATCTGTTGTCTGCATGATATGCCAGGCGCGACGATCTCGACATCGGCGTCGGCTGTTTTCACCGCCGGGACGAGGCGGCGGTTGCCTATCTTAGTCGAAAGATCATAATGCTCTTTTTCAAAACCGAAGGAGCCCGCCATACCGCAGCAGCCGGAGTCGATTTCGCTGACTTCGTAGCCGGCATTTTTTAACATCGCTACCGTTGACGCCGTGCCAACGAGCGCCTTTTGATGGCAGTGGCCGTGCAGCAGCGCTTTCTTACCGTTGCGCTTCGACTGTAAAACGAGTCTTCCCTCGCCGTGTTCGCGCATGACGAATTCGTCAAACAAAAAACTGTTCTCGGCCACATTCTTTGCGGCAGGGGTCCGAACAAATTCTGGATATTCGTCACGCAAGGTGAGCAAACAGGACGGCTCCAGTCCGACGATCGGAGTCCCCTTTTCGGCGTAAGGCGCAAGTTGATCTACGTTCCAGGCGGCATTTTCTTTGGCTTCGGCCAGCATGCCTTTCGAGATCATCGGCCGGCCGCAGCATTTCTTGTCCGCGAGCAGGACGCGATATCCGGACTTCTCCAAAAAACGCGTCGCCGCGATCGCGACATTGGGCGTGTTGAAATTATTGAAGGTGTCGTGAAACAACAGCACTTCGCCCCTCGAGCCATCTCCCGCCGCTTGGTGTTTTCCGAACCATTCAGCGAAGGTTTCGCCGGCAAATCGCGGCAGCGGCCGCCGGCGGTCGATGCCGGCGACGATTTCCATCAACCAGCGGTTGATTCCGGAATTGGCGATCCAGTTCGACAGCGGCGCAAGCGCTGATCCGATTCGATTGACCTTCTCGATGGCACCGAACATCCGGTTGCGCAGCGGCAAGCCATTGGCGCGGTGGTAGTGGTCGAGAAACTCATACTTGAGCTTCGCCATATCGACGTTGGATGGGCACTCGGCCTTGCAGGCTTTGCATTCGAGACAAAGATCCATCACCTCGTATAAACGCTTCCCGGTAAATTCTTCCTGCGGCGCTTGGCCGGAGATCGCGTTTCTGAGCGCGTTGGCGCGCCCGCGGGTGGAGTGCTCCTCATCGAGCGTGCCCATGTACGATGGGCACATGGTGCCGTCGAGCTTTTTTCGGCACTCGCCCATGCCACTGCACATTTCTACCGAGCGCGCAAAACCGCCCTGCCCGGCAAAATCCAAGGTCGTGCGCGGCTCCCAGGGCTTGTATTGCGGACTGATCTTGAGTGATTCGGTCATTGCCGGAGCGTCGACGATCTTGCCCGGATTCATGAGGTTCTTGGGATCGAAGGCTCGTTTGACCTGGCGAAAGGCGTCGTAAAGCGCCGGCCCGAACAGCTTGGCGTTGAAGTGGCTGCGCGCCAGACCGTCGCCATGCTCCCCCGACAGCGCACCGTTGAATTCGAGCACCAGATCGGTGATGTCGTTGGCGATGGAAACCATTTTCTCTTTCTCGCTCACTTCCTTGAGATTGATTAAAGGCCGAATATGCATGCAACCGACCGAGCAGTGGCCATAATAGCCCGCTACGGTATCATGACGCGCAACGACTTCTTTGAAGCGGCGGATGAATTCCGGCAGCTTCGCGGGCTCCACCGCCGTATCTTCAACGAAAGCGATCGGTTTCTTGTCACCCTTGATGCCGAGCAATAAACCAAGACCGGCTTTACGCACGCCCCAGATCGCCTTCACTTCTTGCGGTTTGAAGGCCAAGGTTGCCGCATAGCCGATTTTTTCTCTCTTGCGAACCTCTTCGAGCTTGTAAACTTGATCTCGCACATCCTCTTCGGTCTCTCCGGCGTATTCCACCATGAGCAACGAATCCGGGTTGCCCTGCACGAAGCTCAACCTGCGAGACTGTTCGATATTGCCGCGCGCGAGATTGAGCACCATCTTGTCGGTGGATTCCATAGCGTAGGGGCGCGTCTGGAGGATAACCTGCGCGCACTCCAACGCCTCGTTATCGTCGTCGAAATGAATCACGTCCATGGCCGTCCATTTCGGCTTCGGCACCAGCCGCATCTTCGCTTCGACGACCGTCGCCAAGGTGCCTTCGGAGCCCACCAGCATGCGTGACAGATTGAATGGCTGCGGCTTGACGAACTCGTCCAAATTGTAGCCGGACACGCGCCGCATGATTTTTGGATAGCGATCGAGTATTTCATCCTTGTGCTGCTGCGTTAGCCGGAGAACCTCGCGGTAAGCCGGCCCTTCGATCGAATCAACTCGGCTGAAGGTTTGCACCGCTTCGGCTGACACATCCTTGAGCACCGCCTCGCTGCCGTCGGCAAGCAGAACCGTCAGCTCGATGACATGATCCAGCGTTTTACCGTAGGTCAGGGAATGCGCGCCGGCAGAATTGTTGCCAATCATGCCGCCGATCGTGGCGCGATTTGAAGTTGACGTATCGGGGCCGAATTGAAGTCCCATGCCGCGCACGTAAGCGTTGAGTTCGTCCTGGACCAGGCCGGGTTGGACGCGGCACCAAAGCTCTTCCTTATTTACCTCCAAAACGTTCTGCATGTATTTCGAGAAATCGAGAACGATGGAATGCCCGACCGTTTGGCCCGCGAGCGAGGTGCCGCCGCCGCGCGGAAGAACCGTCACGTTGAGTTTATTGGCGATCTCGATCACCGCCTGGACGTCGGCCTTGTGACGCGGCACGACCACACCGATCGGCTCAATTTGATAAATCGACGCGTCGGTGGAGTAGAGTAGTCGCGAGTAGCGATCGAAAAGAATATCGCCTTCGACCCGTTTTCTAAGCTCTGCCTCGATTTCGAAATAATCCCTGCCTGAATTGATGCTCATACTTCCCTCGCCGAGTTGGGCGCCAATATCTGCGCCTTAACCGATTGCGGATGGTCACACGACCAACCTACCTTGAACTATTGAACAATGAACCCCACCGTAACACCGGAACAGCACCGAGGGCCACCGCGCGACGGCGGAATCTTTAAATCTACTTCATGGACGATCTCCGTTTGCACCGGCACAGGACTACTCGGCCAGCGCCGCCTTCGCTCGCGCAAAAATATCTTGAA
>JAICHC010000578.1 GCA_025922795.1 Candidatus Binatia bacterium
AGCAATTTGGGATCGGAGCAAAATTTGCGCGAGCGGCGAAAACTCTCAATTATAGTGGTACGAAGTTCAGAGGTTACAACTATCAAACCCAAATTTTTCGTGGCCTTCGTGTGCTCCGTGCTAAGATTCGCTTTTTGGCGCGTTAAACTATAGTCTCTTGACTCGGACCCGTTGCTGCAATCGCTTCTCGCCGGTCTGGTAATGTTCTCCTTTGACCGCGAGCTGCGCTTCGTTCTCATCCTCCTCCGACCATAAACCCAGGTTGTAACCGAACCACGGTTCTTGCGGTTTCAACTTGGGCAGCTCCAGGCGCTCCCAAAGCTGCTTGGCGCGCTCCATATATTCCTTCTTCGGCAATGACACCGGCGGGTAGTCCCACTTTCGCGTCGCGTCCATCAACATTGCTGAGCTTCCGGCGATTTCGTCGAGCGAGTGCCCGGCTTCCTGGCCCGGCGGGAAGACCGATGGATCCATTTGCGGCGTGCGGTTGCGAATGATCAGCACGTCGCGGTGCGGCTGCATGCGAAACGCCATGGCCCAGAACAGCGAATCCAAGTTGCGCGGATCGATGTCTTCGTCGACGGCGATGACCATTTTACCGGTGGCGGGATTGTAACCGACCATGCTGTGGAGCGCCTGCCAAACATGCGCCTGGTTGATCTTTTTCATCTTGATGACGCAGATCTGGCGCACCGCAATGCTGTGAAACGCGACTTCGATGATGCCGGGAATGTTGCACTGGTCGCGCAGGAAGCGCAGATAATTTCCTTCCGCCGCCACCTGGCGCATGACGCTTGATTCGCTCGGCGGCATCTGGCTGATGATCGTGGCGAAGATCGGGTTGCGGCGGTGTGTGATGCACTTCACTTCGAAATAGGGGTTGAGCAGCCGCTCGGCGATATAGCCCGTGGACTCCCCGAACGGCGCTTCGGGTTCCAAAAATTCTGTCGAGATTTCGCCCTCGATGACGATCTCGGCGTTGGCCGGCACGAGCACGTCATTGGTCTTGCACCTGACGACTTCGATGGGCGCGCCGGCAAGCCCGCCGGCGACGTCGATCTCGCTCACGCTGAATGGAATGCGCGCCGGCGCGGTGTAGGCGACGCACGGCGGCGCCCCGATGACGAGGGCCGCCTGCAACGGAATGCCTCGTTCCTGGCATTTGCGCCAGTGATAGCCGCCATGATTGCTCGAGCTTAGAAAAACGCCGGTCCGGGTCGGGCTCTTGATGTGTCCGCGATAGTTGCCGATGTTGATGTTGCCGGTTTCGGGATCTTGGGTGAACCAATGCGACGCCGTCGTAAACGGCGCGCAATCGTAACCGGGAGTGGAAATCGGAATCGGAAATTCGCCGAGGCCACCCTTTGCCATCAGCGACGATCCCATGTAAACGACTTCGTGGACCGGCGCATTTTCGACGATTTTTGGCGCTATCGGATGGCTCTGGGCATGGCTCCAGCGATCGACGATCTCCTCGGGTTTACACTGCAATCCGAAGCCATAGATCCGCCGGGACGCCGCCAGCGTGCCGACGACGACCGGGATGTCGTACTTGCGTCCCTTAGCGTCAATGACATTGGTAAACATGAACGCGCGCCGCTCTTCCTCCGAAAGCCCGCGAAACTGCCAGCGCACCAGAGGCATCAACTCGGTGTCTTTGTTGATTTGTTCGTCGATCTTGACCAGCAACCCCGCTTGTTCGAGCGCCGCAATATGCTCTCTGAGATCCTTAAAATAACCCATCACGATACTCCTGCACCCGAACCGAGAATCCTAGAGTCCCAGCGCGCAGCCGCCCTTGCGCGGATCGGAGCCGCCGATAAACGCACCCGACTCGGGATCAATCGCGATCATGTGCGCGCCCCCGAAGCTTTCCGGCGGGCCGGCAACGACTTGATGACCGCGCCGCGTCAATTCGTTGCTCACGTCGCGGCCAAATCCGGCCTCCAATGCTACTTTCGTTCCTTCGATATGATTGAAGCGCGGCGCCGAGATCGCACTCTGCGGGGTCATGCCAAGGTCGATTAAGTTGGAAATGATCTGCACCTGAACTTGCGGCTGGACATGGCCGCCTTTCAGTCCCAGCGCCGCATACGGCTTGCCGTCTTGGAGAATCATGCCGGGCATGAGCGTGTGCACGCAGCGCTTGCGCGGCCCGATGCAGTTGGGGTGGTTTACGTCAAGCGAAAACAAATGGCCGCGGTTCTGTAAGATGATAGCGGTTTCCGGCTCAACCACGCCGGAACCGAATCCCATGAAGTTACTCTGGATAAAGGACACCAGATTGCCTGCGCGATCCGCCGCTGCGATGTACTCAGTATCGGTGCCGCCATGCTTTGCCCCCTCTCTTACTCTCCCCCGATCCGGGGGAGACACAGAGGGGGTCCTGTCCAGTGACAGCACTTCAAACCTAGCCTTGGCACGATCCGCTCGGAACTGCTCGCGTAACGCTGCCGCGCGATCGGAACAAACCAAATCGTTCACGGAGACCTTCATAAAGTCTCGATCCGCGAGATGGAGATCGCGATCTAGAAAGGCAAGCTTCTTAGCCTCAATCATCAAGTGCAGCGCTTCCGCGCTGCCTTGCCCCATGGCCTTCAGGTCGAAGCCTTCAAGAATCTTGAGCATTTCAAGAACGACGAATCCTTGCGTGGCCGGCGGCAATTCATAGACGTCGTAACCTCGGTAATTGGCGCTGATCGGCTCGACCCAATCCGAGTGATGTTCGGCAAGATCTTTGAGCGTGACAAGACCGCCGAGCTTTTCAGAGCAGCGCACGATCTTCTCCGCGATCTCGCCTTGGTAAAAGACTTCGGCGCCTTCATCGGCGATGCGCTTCAACGTCTTTGCCATCCGCGGATTCTTAAAAATCTCCCCCGCTTTCGGCGTCCGGCCGTGGATCAGATAATTGATCGAACCTCCTTCGTCGGACTTCAAGCTCGTCTCGGATTCGTGCCAGGACGCGGCGGTCAATTCCGCGACCGGAAAACCTTCCTCGGCGTGCCGAATCGCCGAATATAGAACCTCACCGAGTTTCTTCGATCCGTAGGATTTCAGCAGCGCCGCCCAGCCATGCACGGCGCCGGCGACCGTCACCGAATGAATCCCGCGCTGCGGCATCTCTTTGAACCCGCTCCTACGGCAGAAGTCGAGATTCATCGCGTGAGGCGACCTGCCACTGGCATCCAGCGCCCGGATCGCTTTATCTTTGGCGGAGTAGAAAAGGCAAAAAGCATCGCCCCCGATACCAATCGAACCTGGTTC
>JAICHC010000579.1 GCA_025922795.1 Candidatus Binatia bacterium
TACCTTGCGCTTGTCACGGAGTCAAGTTAGGAACACAGCATGAGTGAAAAATCACAGAACCCGTTGCCGACCGTCGATATTATTATCGAACTCGGCGACGCAAGGATCGTCCTCATCGAGCGAAAAAATCCGCCGCACGGATGGGCGCTGCCGGGGGGATTTGTCGATTACGGCGAGAGCCTCGAAACCGCGGCGGTGCGAGAAGCCAAAGAAGAAACCTCCCTCCACGTGACCCTCGCCGAGCAATTTTATAGCTACTCTGATCCGCGCCGCGATCCGCGTCATCACACGATCTCGACGGTGTTTATCGCCACCGCCAGCGGTGTGCCGAAGGGCGCGGACGATGCGACATCGGCCCGTGAGTTCGGCGAGCAGGATCTCCCCGCGCCGCTGGTCTTCGACCACGCGCAGATCCTGGACGATTACTTCGAGTTTAAGAAAACCGGCCGCCGGCCGAAGCCCAACCAGCCGAGATAAAACAAGAGGCTGAAGTAATGGAGTGATGGGCCGAAACAGACCACCCTTAGTTCGTCCTGTTCTCTTCAGCAGCTAAGTCAGCTTTCCCACTGCGTCGGCGATGCGCGCGCAACCCCTCTCGATGTCCTGGAGAGAGGTGGCGTAGGAGAAGCGGATGTGCTCGGTAGAGCCAAAATCCTCGCCGGGCACCACCGCGACCTTCGCTTCCTCGAGCAGGTAGTCCGCGATCGCGCACGGCGAGCCCACCCGCGTGCCATGCGCCGTCTTGTTCAGCAGCACGCTGATGTTGGGAAAAACGTAGAATGCCCCCTCGGGTTTGCGGCAGGTGATGCCGTCGATCGCATTGAGGCGATCGACGATGACGTCGCGGCGCTTGTGAAACTCGCGCACCATGGTTGCGACCTCCTCTTGCGGGCCGCGAATGGCTTCCACCGCGGCCGCCTGGGCGATCGAGGTCGGATTCGAAGTGCTCTGGCTTTGAATTTTTCCCGCCGCGGCAATGATGTCGCTCGGGCCGAGCGCGTAGCCGATGCGCCATCCGGTCATCGCATAGGTCTTCGATACGCCGTTAACGATGATCGTGCGATCGCGCAGCGCCGGACAGAGCGTAACGATGTTGTGGACCTCAAAGCCGTCATAAACGATCTTTTCGTAGATGTCGTCGGCAATGATCAGGCAATCATGTTTTTCGAGAACCTTTGCGAGCGCCAGCAGTTCGTCGCGGTTGTAACTTGCGCCGGTCGGATTGCAGGGGCTGTTTAGGAAAAATACTCGCGTGCGCGGCGACAGCGCGGCTTCGAGCTGTTCGGGTTGGATGCGAAAGCCGCCGGACTCAGTGGACGCAATGAGCCTCGGCACGCCTCCGGCCAACAACACCATATCCGAATAGCTCACCCAATAGGGCGCGGGAATCAGCGCCTCCTCGTCGGGATCGACTACCGCTTGCAAAATGTTATAGATCGAATGCTTCGCGCCGCAGCTCACTAGGATGTCTTCTTTGCGATAGCGAAGATCGTGCTCTTGCCGGTACTTTTCACTGATTGCTGCGCGCAACGGTTCGATGCCTTTCACGTCAGTATATTTCGTCAGGCCCTTGCTCAGGGCGTCGACGGCGGCGGCCTTGATGCGTTCGGGCGTATCGAAGTCGGGCTCGCCGGCGGAAAAATTGACGACATCGACGCCTTCGGCGCGGAGCTTGCCCGCTTTGGCCGCGATCGCTAAGGTCACGGAAGGTTTTACGAGCTTGGTTCTATCGGCGACTCTGGTCATTCCTCCGTTCCCCTAACGCTTGAATTTCTGTTTGAGTTTTTTTAGCACGTTGTCGGGCACTAGACCGGAAACATCTCCGCCCAAGCTGACCACTTCTTTCACCAGGCGTGAGCTGGTGTAAAACTCCGACTCACCGGTCATCATGAACAAGGTTTCGAGTTGCGGCTTGAGACGATGGTTCATCATCGCCATTTGGAACTCGTATTCAAAGTCCGACACGGCGCGTAAGCCGCGAATGATCACCGTCGAGTGCTTGCTTTCGGCGTACTCGACGAGCAGGCCGTGAAACGAGTCGGCCTGCACTCGCCCTTGTTGATCGGCGAACACTTCATCGATCATGCGCAGGCGTTCTTGGACCGTGAAGAGCGAACGGTCTTTGTCCGGGTTGATGGCAATCGCAACGATGACTTTGTCAAACACCCGAAGCGTGCGCTTGATGAGATCCACGTGCCCATTGGTCATCGGATCGAACGATCCCGGGTAAATGGCTATATGGCCGTTGGTCATGACTGATCCTCAGGGAGCTGAATTGATTCCGTGGTGCACGTGTAAAACGACAGCAGAGTATCACCATAACGCCGCTGATCGTGCAACTGAAGCGAATCGTAGCGCTGTTTGACACTCTCTCGCGAACTGTGCTCGACGACCAATGTACCCGTCGGGCGCAGGAGTTGGCACCGGGCAATGAGTTCCAGCGAGCGTCTGGCTAGACCCTGTTCGTAGGGCGGATCGAGAAAGATAAAATCGAAACGTTCTTTGCGGCGCGCTAAAACTCGTACGGAGCGCGCCACCGGCGCCACCCAAACGGCCGATTGTGCCGCCAATCCCAACCCGCGCAGGTTTAATTTTATCGTCGCCGCCGATCGCGCCGATACATCGACCAGAAGGGCGTGATCGGCGCCACGGCTCAAGGCTTCGATACTCAAATTGCCCGTGCCGGCGAACAAGTCGAGTACTCTCTTGCCGGAAAAGTCACGCGGCAGAATATTGAACAGCGACTCCTTGACTCTCCCCGCTGTCGGCCTTACGGCTTGGCCTTTCGGTACCTTCAGCCGGCGCCCTCTTGCTGCTCCTCCGATGACTCGCATTAGTTTTCGGTGCTCAACACACGCTCCGCTCGCGGAATTCGGATCGTACGGTTTACTCGCCCACCCGTAAAACGATCTTACCGAATTGTTGGCCTTGCTGCATCCGCTGATGCGCCTGATTGGCGTCAGCTAACGGTAAAACCCGGTCGATGATCGGTTTCCGGCGCGAACCATCAAAGAAGGTTAAAACCCGGCCGAATTCTCGACGCGTCAGGGAGCTTGCGGCGAAGATCGTCAAATGGTGCCAGAAAATCCGCCGCAGATCGGATTTTGGAGTCGCGCCGCCTAGCGATCCGCAAGTAACCAATCTTCCGCCGCGGGCAAGCGTGGCAAGGCCGGCGCCCCAAGTTTGGCCGCCGACATTGTTAACGACGACATCAACGCCGCGTTTGCCGGTCAAGCGCCGCACTTCTTTGGCCAAATCA
>JAICHC010000580.1 GCA_025922795.1 Candidatus Binatia bacterium
CCGCTCTCCTTAAAGCCCAGCGCCGCGCCGATGGAAGACGGCAGACCGTAACCCACGCCGCCGCCGCGGCCGCCGCCCATGCCGTGCGCCGGCTCGGTGACTTCGATGACTTCGCGCCAGCGCCGTCCATGCGACGACACCAGCGCCCACGACTTACCCTGGACGCGTTTGTTGATCTCGCTGAAAAAACGGGCCTGTGAAATCGGTTTCTCATTCCAAGTCTTTTCGATCCACTCCTGGCTTTTTTTCCGGGTCTCGCGATAGATCGACTCCACCTTGGCGCGCCGCTCCTGCACCTGGCGCCCTGATTCCTCATTGGCGCCGAGACGCTCGCGCACCTGCTCGAGCAATTGCGGCAAGACAACCGCCGCATCGGCAGCCATTGGGATATGCACGGGCAAGAGCCACATGCTATCGCTCACCCAGCTCTGCCGCTCGAGGTCGAGTAAAGTCATGTGAATAACCTTGCAGCTCGGTGAAATGACCGGTGCAAAATTGCCGCGCTCGCGCACAGACGGCCCGAGCGGCACACCCAAGCTCGGAACGTCGAGAGCCAGCACGACGTCGGCGCCGCGCAAGGCTTCTTCGCGAGCATTGGTAAGATTAAGTGGGTGGGTGCTCGGGAAAGCGAAACGGCCGTCGGAATCGACGACCGGCGCGCCCAAAGCTTCGGCCAAATCCAACATCGGCGGCAACGCTTTCGGATTGCGTCCCACTTCGCCGGCCACGATCACCGGCCATTGCGCCTCCGCGAGCAAGCGCGATGCGCTGCGCAGCGAATCCGGATTGGCTCCGGGTCCGGCGGGCGGTCGGAAGAATTGCGCGCGCGGCACAACCATCGGCTTTTCGATCTTCGCCTCTTGCACGTCGGTATCGAGGCAGATGTACACCGGCCCTTTCGGTTCGGTCATGGCGATCCGGTACGCTTTTAAAAAGGATTCCGCGACAGCGTCCACCGAGTTCGGCTGATCGTCGAACTTGACATAATCGCGCACGGCATTGCCTTGCACCAAAGCTGTGTGCACCCAGTCGGTGGAGCGCCGGTTCGTGGTGTCCTGCGGGCCGCCGCCGCCGAGATTGAGGATCGGCGTTCGATCACACCAGGCGTTGAAGATCGCCATGCTGGCGTGCTGCAGTCCGACGATATTGTGCAGTCCTGTCGCCATGATCTCGCCGGTCGCGCGCGCGTAGCCGTTGGCGATCGCCACGGCAATCTCTTCGTGCGTGCACATGATCAGCTCGGGACCTTTGCCGGACTCGAAATTCACCAGTGAATCGTGCAAACCTCGATAGCTGGCGCCAGGATTGAGCGCGATATATTTGATCCCCAGCTCGCGCAACATCTCGGCCATCAGGTCAGAGCCGTATTGCGCGTTGCTCTTTCGGCCGATCCCGGCCGCCCAAACTTCAGGTGTCCCCTTCGACTGTTCCGCCACCGTTTATTCCTCCAATTTCTCGGGAATAGATTATGAAAGACAGCTGGTCTTACCACGAAGTGATTCATGAGCTTACGCTCGCCTACAGAAGATGAAAATAGGGGAATTCCCCTCGCCACGTTTTTCCCGCTGACTCGTCATTCCCGCGCACGCGGGAATCCAGATTTATCTCCGCCCCAATTAGCCTCGATACCCGCTTTCGCGGGTATGACGGAACGCTGCGGTTACTTCGTGCTCTTCGTTCTATAATTCATCCACCCACGGTATTTTCAAAGGAGGCGCGAAGGACACGAAGAACTGGATGTAGGCCGGGTTTCAAACCTGCCTGCTACAAAAACCTTCGTGCTTCGTGGTGAGCTCTTTGCCGGATTCATCGTCCCAGCCGGTCCAAGGTCGCGACGTAATCGCGCACGCCGCGTTCGACATCGTAGGCCGGCTCGTAGCCGAGGCTTCTTGCCGCTGCGCCAATGTCGAAGACGCAATAGCTCTGCTTGCCGCGGCCCAACTGACTCGGCCCGGGCCCCAATTGAATTTTGTGGTCAGGAAATAGCTTCGCCGCAGCATTCAAAAAATTCCGCGGCGTGGAAGCCGTCCCCGTCCCTATGTTGAATGTCCAGTCACTCGCGCTCGGCGCTTTGAGCGCCAAATAAACCGCCCGCCCCACATCGCCAACGTACATGGCGTCGTTCAGCTGGTCACCGCCTTGCGCGATCATCCATGGCTCGCCGCTGCGCGCCTTTTCGATGAGCTGTCCGTAAAATGACAGGGGCCCGTGGCGCGCTTCTTTGCCCGGACCGTAGATCGACACGAAGCGTAGCGCGATAAATTCGATGCCGTAAGTCTCGCGGTAATAACGGCCGAGTTCCTCGCAGCAGACTTTGATCGAGCCGTACAGATCGGCAGGGCGCTTCGGGAAATCCTCGCGCACCGGCTTACAAGTCGGCGGGGCGTACTCGCCGGCGATCTCACCGTACGCCGCCTTGGAACTGGTGAACACCACGCGACGAATCTTTTTCGCCCGCGCCACTTCTAGAACATTGATCGTGCCATCGACACCGACTTTGACAGCCAGCCGAGGATCGGCTTCAGCAGCCTCGGGCATCAACGCCGCCAAATGCGCGATATGGGTGACTTGATAATCCTCCACGGTTTTTTCCAACCCGGCCGGGTCACAGATATCGCCGATCACGACATCGACATGATCTTTGACGTCGGCCATCAAGCTCAGATCCATTCGATTATCCATCAACACCGGCCGTAACGCGTCTTGCACCATCAGACGGGCGGTGACTGCGCCATTGACACCGAGACCACCGGTAATCAGCACTTTCATCATCGGCTCCCTTTTTGCGCGGAGACTTTCTTCTAACCGGTTTCGCACGGTTTTGTCTAGCCCGGAAGAAGAGTTTCTGGTTCATGTTCCTAGCTTCTAGATGAAGCCCGAATCCGCGGAATCCTAGGATCGCGACGCCAGGATGCTAAGCTACACGATTGCGGGATCCGATAACTACTAAGGAGCTCGTTAGTTAGTAGACCTACTGGATGAAGGGGCGAGTCGTGGAAAGCGCAGGCACCAGGACTCAAAGGACGCTTTCGCAGCCACGCCCAAAATTAAGCACTCGGGGCGTGGATCGGGCGGTGGCCGATAGCGCACAGACGCTTTGCCTGGGCTTGGAACGAGTCGTCCCTTCGTGTCCAACATATCCTGTTGTCTGGATACTTATGAACTTCTTAATAGAAACTTGAAACCAGAAACTCGGTTCGTCGTATTGACACGCCTTTGCTTCCCTTAGTACAAGAAAGTCATATCGGAGAAGAGTGAA
>JAICHC010000581.1 GCA_025922795.1 Candidatus Binatia bacterium
GCCGTGGACCAGCGCTTCGAGTAAACTCTTGTAAGACTCCTTCAGGCTCATGTATTTGCCGACCACCGCGATGCGTACTGAATCCTTTGGATCTTTGAGCACCTGAACGACCCGTTGCCAATTTTCCAGATGCGGCGCGCCGGTCCAGATATTGAGCTTCTCGACCACCCGCTCATCCAACCCTTCCTCATGGAAGACCAACGGCACTTCGTAAATCCACTCGACATCTTTGGCGGTGATAACGGCGTTCTCCGCGACGTTGCAGAAATGAGCGATCTTGGTCTTTATTTTTTTGTCGAGGATGCGATCGGTGCGGCACAAAAGAATATCGGGCTGAATCCCCAAGCCGGTGAGTTCTTTGACACTGTGCTGGGTCGGTTTGGTCTTGAGCTCACCGCCTCCGGTGATGTAAGGCACCAGAGTAAGATGGATATAGAGCACATTCTCCCGTCCCCAATCCCAGGCAATTTGCCGCACCGCCTCGAGAAACGGCAACCCCTCGATGTCGCCGACCGTGCCGCCGACTTCGCCGATGGCGATATCGTATCCTTCCGCCGCCGCGAGAATGCGCCGCTTGATCTCATCGGTGATGTGCGGGATGACCTGCACCGTACCGCCGAGATAATCGCCGCGCCTTTCCTTGGCGATCACGGTTTCATAAATCTGCCCGGTAGTGCAGTTATTTTTCTTGCCCATCGGCGTCGACACGTAGCGCTCGTAGTGACCCAGGTCCAAATCCGTCTCCGCGCCGTCGTCGGTGACAAAAACTTCCCCGTGCTGATACGGACTCATGGTGCCGGGGTCGACGTTGATGTAAGGGTCCATTTTCAGCAGTGTGACCTTCAGCCCGCGGCTTTCCAACAGCGCGCCGATGGACGCCGCTGCCAGCCCCTTGCCCAGAGAGGAAACCACGCCGCCGGTTACGAATATGAACTTGGTTTTAACAGTTGCCATGCGTCCTTTCAGTGCGCGCGCATTTTCAAATAGCGCTCAGCTTTTTTTAAATCCGCCGGTGTATCGACCTCCACCGACCGCTCGTCGACTTCGGCGACGTAGATCCGGTACCCATGCTCCAACGCCCGCAGCTGCTCCAAGCTTTCACTGCGCTCCAACGCCGTCCGTCGCAAGCCCGACAACTTTAATAGGAACTCACGTCGATAAACATACAAGCCGAGGTGCCGCTGGCCCCACTGGCGGCGATGCCTCTGCAAAGAGCGTTTACCGACCCTCGAATCGGTCGCATCGTTTCGCGCATACGGGATCGGCGAGCGGGAAAAATAAAGCGCGAAGCCGGCGCAATCCGTAAGAACTTTGACCACGTTAGGATTGCGCCATTCCTTCTCATCGTAAATCGGCGTGCACACCGTGCTCATCGGAATCGCCGTGTTGCGGCGCATCGGACGAACCGCGCGCGCGATTGTTTCCGCATGAATAAATGGCAAATCACCTTGCACATTCACCAACCAATCCGCTTTAAGCTTCCGCGCCACTTCCGCCAAGCGATCCGTGCCGCTGGCGTGGCGGCGCGAGGTCATCACCACGTCACCGCCGAAGCTTTTGACTGCCCGCTCAATGCGACGATCATCCGTTGCCACCAAGACGCGGTCGAGTTCCGGCGCCTTGGACGCGCTCTCATAGACATGCTGAATCATCGGCTTGCCGCCGATTTCGGCCAATGGCTTTCCCGGCAGACGGGTTGAACCGTAGCGGGCCGGGATTATCGCCACAACAGCCATCGCTTCACAAGGTGCAAATTCGCTGAAAAACGGGCTGTGGAATCGAGTTTTTCGCTTGAAATAAAAAACCGTAATGGCTTTTCGGGAAAGCGCATCACGGAATTTTAATATACGCGGCGCACAACAGGGTGTCAACGAGATTTTACCATCGCTGGCGAGTCCAAATGCGCCGAGTACAATGGCAAGATCGCCTCCGAGCAGGCTTGACTTGAGCGCCCCACCGCATGTTAGGAGATAGGCTATTCGAGGCCATTGAAAATGCGGCAGATTCTAACAGCAATTTTGCGAGAACCATGGCGCCAGAGTTGATACCACTTAACGCCGGATTCGCCACCATTGGCCAAGGCGCCGGACCGATGATGGTGACGTGGAAAGCCGGATTGTTTCAAAAGCATGGACTCGACATCGGTCGCCCGCGCATCATGGGCGGCGCCCGCGGCGTCGTCCGCGGCTTGATGGCAGGAGAAATTCAATTCGGCAACATGGCTGCGCCGGCGCCGCTAAGAGCGAACCTCAAGGGCGAAGCGGATCTAGTCTTTCTAACCGGCGGTATCAACCAGCAATTTATTCTTGGCCGCCCCGGTATCACTAGCCGAGAGGAACTGACCGGCAAAAAAATCGGCTTCGTCGGCGACGGTGGTCTCAACGATGCGCTCGTGAAATTTGTCATTGAGAAATTACGGCTGACAGGCGTTACCGGTTTGCGGGAAGAAACGATTACAGGCAGCGGCGATGAAGACTTGCAGGCGCTGTTAAGCGGCAAATGCGACGCCATCGTAAGCACACCGCCGGAATCGATCAAAGCGCGCCGGCTTGGCTGCAATTACCTAATCGATTTTGCCGAGTATGGTCTGAATTACGCTCTCGGCGGCATCGCCGCCCGGCGCGATTACGTCGAACGTAATCCCGAGATAACAGGAACATTCATCAAAGCTTACGTCGAAGGCATGCACCGTTACCGCACCGACCGTGAATTTACGGTCGGCGTCCAAGCGGAATACAGCGGCATCGAGGACCGTTCCGTTGCCGAGGAAACTTACGACCTGACCCAGCCCGGCATGCCGCCTGTGCCCTATCCGGTAGTGGCTTCGTTACAGACGCTGCTCGATTTCATGGCCACCGAACTCCCGCAGGCGGAAAACGCCGACGCAAGAAAATTCATCGACGACCGGTTTATCCGCGAGCTCGAGGCGAACGGATTTATCGCCGCGCTCGCGAATCCGTGCGAATGACAACATAGCGCGGCAAAGCCGAAACAAAAGAGAGGAAATTCACCACGGAGGCTCGGAGTACATAGCGCGGAGTAATTTGACATCCATGTTTTCTCGGCGGTCTCTGCGCCTCGGCGGCGCATTCTCTTCAGGAAATTCAAACTTCGTGTCCTTCGTGCCTCCTTTGAAAAAACGCTGCGTGGATGACCTATCAATGAAGAACCGGAATAGGCTAAGCGACCGCTTCCGTCATACCCGCGAAAGCGGGTAGGGTATCCAGGCTAATTGGGGCGGAGATAA
>JAICHC010000582.1 GCA_025922795.1 Candidatus Binatia bacterium
ATATCGTCGGGCCGACAGTTGCGTTGTTTCCAACGTCAGTTTCTGGCTAACCTGTACTATCCAGGAGGAGAGCACCATGGCTTTCAAACACGGGAAGATTGCGGCAGTTTTGCTGCTGAGCGGGTTACTCGGCGGTTGCCAGGCGGTCACTGGCAGAACCACCGGTCAAAACATTGACGATAGCAACACCACTGCAGCCGTGAAAACCCAGCTAGCGCGCGACAAGGTGTCGAGCTTGACGCGGATCGATGTCGACACCAACGCTGGCGTGGTTTCGCTCAACGGTACCGTAGAGTCGCCGGAGCAGCGCGCGCAGGCTGAACAGATCGCAAAGGGTGTCGGCGGCGTCAAGCGGGTCATCAATAATTTGCAGGTTCAGCGCTGAGCCGTACCGGCGGCTTTATTTGTTAACCGCGTCGATAAAGCCGCTCTTTTCCAACTGCTCGACCGGCGACGAGTCGACGAATTGCTCCGGTTTCGGCAGCGGCTTTTTGTCCTTGAACTGGTTCTCGATTAAAAACTGGATCGCTTTCAGCGACGGCCGCGGGTTTTTTTGCATGGTCGGCGCATAACCTTGCCAGGTACCCTCCAGGATCTCCTCATCGTTGATCTTGCCGTATTTCGCCAGGACGCGTGTGCTGAATTGTTTGTCGGTGCGGTAACGGTGCATGCCGCGCGTAAATGCGCGCATGAAGCGCAGCGCCAGATCGCGTTGCTGCGTGATAAACGTTCGCGTCGTAATCACGGTGCCGTTGATGTCGACACCTTTGGTGCGTTAGCCCCGTGTCTTCTTTACTGGATCCAATACCCGCACGCAATTGCCGCCGCTCCTGCGAAATACTGGCGGTCTTCGTAGGGCTGTCTCTTGGAGCGTCTGATGGCGGGACAGGAGGTTGGCTCCCGCGAGCGCGCCATGTAACAATGGAGAGACGACAGGCCATCTGGCATGCAGCTCGAAGATACATCCAAGCCGGTACAGAAGAAAAGTTCGCCGGATCGGGCCCAATTCGCGAGCCCGACTTTTCGAGCGCAACTCCGCCCAGTCTTCTTCCTGATCATTATTTTCCTGCTCAACTTCACGTCGAGAATCATTCTGTCGCCGTTGTTGCCGACGATCGAAAAAGAGCTGGCCATCAGTCACAGCCAAGCGGGATTTTTTTTCTTTTTGACTTCCGGCGGCTATTTGGTCGGGCTTTTGTCGTCCGCTTGGCTCGCGTCGCGGACGAGCCACAGTTTAGCGATTGTTGTTTCCAGCGCCGGCGTCGGTATCGCCATGGTGCTGATCGCGTTCGCGGCGAATCTTTGGCTGATACGTTTTGGTCTTTTTGCGGTCGGGCTCGCCGCCGGATGGTACATGCCTTCAGCGATCGCGACAATTACGTCACTCGTCCGCCGCGAGCATTGGGGTAAAGCGATTGCCGTCCACGAGCTCGCACCGAACCTGGCATTTTTTATCAGTCCATTTATAGCGGAGCTGTTTCTCAGATGGGCGAGCTGGCGCTCCGCGCTGGCCGTTCTTGGCGTGCTGTCGGTCCTGGCCAGCGTTAGCTTCGGCCGGTTCGGCAGGGGCGGGGATTTTGCGGGCGAATCGCCCCTGTCGAGCGCATTCGGCGCGCTAGCCCGTACGCCGGCATTCTGGTTGATGATCATTTTGTTCGGTCTAGGCGTGAGCTCCACGGTCGGTATCTATGCGATGTTGCCGCTTTACCTCGTGACGGAACGGGCTTTCGAGCCCAGTTGGGCCAATACGCTCTTGGCTTTCTCGCGTTCGCACGGCCCGGTTTTGGGACTTCTCGGTGGTTGGGCGACCGATAAACTCGGCGCGGGCCGGACGATCATCATCAGCATGGCATTTACCGGGGTGACGACCTTGCTCTTGGGAGTGCTTTCAGATCGTTGGTTGAGCGCTGCAGTGTTGTTGCAACCCTTGCTTGCTGTTTGGTTTTTCCCGGCGGCGTTCGCGGCAATCTCAATGATTACACCCCCAAACGCACGCAATCTTGCGGTTTCGTTCTCGGTGCCTTTCGGCTTTTTGATCGGCGCCGGTGCGATTCCAACCTTTATCGGCGCCATGGGCGATGCTGGTTCATTCGCCACGGGGTTCGTGATCACCGGGGCGTTCATTGGTGCGGGAGCCTTGCTGGCGCTGCTGCTCCGCCTCCCTGGCGACAAGCGATGATCGCGGTTGTTTTCGCCGCGGCCGCTGTTCTATAAATTGAAATATGCTGACGCTAAACGATTTCGCAGAAAAAATGCGCGAGAGCGATGAGACCGTGGTCTTTACAGGCGCGGGAATCAGCACGGAATCGGGCATTCCGGATTTTCGCAGTCCGGGGGGCATTTGGACGCTCTACCGTCAAATCACGTTCCAAGAATACCTCAGCAGCGAAGCGGCGCGGATCGAGGCTTGGAAGCGACGTTTGGCGGGCTGGGAACAATATAAGAACGCCAAACCGAACATCGGCCATTATTTCGTTCACTCCCTGGACGCCAAGGGCAAACTCATCGGGCTCATCACCCAAAATGTCGACGGCCTTCATCGCGTTGCGGGACTGGCCGATGAAAAAATCGTTGAGCTGCATGGCAGTAACCGCCAAGTCATCTGCTTGGAGTGCGACCAGACATACGATCCGGACGAGATCATCAAACGGCTGGTCGGCGAGTTCGAATCGCCCAAGTGCGATTTTTGCGGCGGTATTCTTAAGTCGGCAACGGTCTCGTTCGGGCAGGCGATGCCGGAGCAAGCGCTGCGGGTGGCTCAGGAGTGGACCGATCAGGCCAAAGTGTTTGTCGTGATGGGGTCGTCATTGCAGGTGCAGCCGGCGGCATCTTTCCCGCTGTCGGCCAAACGCAATGGCGCGGTGCTGGCGATCATTAATCGGGAAGCCGGGCCGCTCGATGAAGTTGCCGACTTTGTTCACCACGGTCCAATCGGCGAGTTTTGCGCCCGATTCGGCGAGATGATCGCCGACGGATAAAGCACGGAGACGCGTTCAGGACGTTCAAGCTATTCAAACCGTTCAAAAATGCCGACGCGGGCACGACTACCGCCGCTGAGTTTTGGAGAAGCATCATGGCAGATTGGAAGATGATCGATGCGGATGGGCACATCCGCGAAGTCGAAAGCGATGTCTTTGAATATCTACCCGATTACTACAAGAATCGGCGCGCGGCGGTGCTCTATTTTCCTCTTCTGCCGCATCACGGCTGGCACCGCCAGGCGGGGCTCGGTGCCGTGGGGG
>JAICHC010000583.1 GCA_025922795.1 Candidatus Binatia bacterium
ACGGGTGCTCAAGATTTATGGCAGAAGCCAGCGGTCAGCAGAATTGACTTGAAATCGTGACCACACCCGACAATAGCCCCATTGTCGGCATGTTGATTCTCGTCATTTTCTTCTCCTGGGTCGGGCTACGCCAAGGATTCAAGAACGACAAGCTCATCGAAGAAGGAAAAGAAGACGAGATCCCCAATGAAATGTGGAAATAGTTAATGGTAAAGATGTGGCTGGCCGTCCTGGCCGTCCTCATCGGGCTTGGTTTATCTCACGCTGCCGAAACTGACTCTCCGTTACCGAGCGATAAACGATGGGAACAAGCGCGCAAGCAATTGGCGCAAGGCAACGCCGCCGAGGCCAAATCGTCGTTTGAGGAGTTGCTCAAGGATTATCCCAAGGAAGCAGATTTGCACTTGTTCCTGGGGATGGCCAATTTGCGCTTGCGCGATCCACACGGGGCGGTGTTGGCGGCCAAACGGGCAATCGCGTTAAATCCGCAACATATCGACGCAAGAACGTTCCTGGCCTGGATCGAGTTGGAAGTGCGGGGTGACCCGGACGCCGCGATCAGCCAGTATCAAAAAATTATCGAATTACATCCGGAAGTGCCCGAAGCCTACAGCAATCTAGCGGTAGCGCAAAAGCGCAAGGGAGAACTCAACCAGGCCCTGGCCAATCTGAACAAGGCGCTGGAGCGAAGGCCGCACTATGGCGCGGCGTTGACCACGCGCGGTGGCATTCTGGCGGATCAAGGCCAATGGGCCGAGGCGCGGCGCGACTTCGAAGCGGCGCTCAAACTCGATCCGCACGACGATGGCGCGCTTTACGGCCTGTCGCAGGCGCTGCGCGAAGCGCGCGATTACGGCGGCGCCCAACAAGTGCTCGGCGAGCTGATTACCCGATCGCCCAATTTCGTTTATTGGCTCGAATGGGGCAGAATAGGATTGATCCGGTACTGGTGGGTACTGTTATCGATCGCGATCGCGCTGGCTCTGCGGGCGCGGTTTAAGAAAGCGAGGATGGAAGCGAATGGCTGAAGCGAAAAAGCGTAAAGGCACGGCGTTGCTGGCGGTGATGGATGAAAACTGCTCGAGCTGCGCCGGCTCGCCGTTGTGCGAAGCGCACTGCCCGGTGGACGGCTGCATCAACCTGCTCTATGAGGAGTTGCCCCAGGGCGGCCTCAAACCGTACCGGGTGTTCGTCGACAACGACAAGTGCATCGGCTGCCAGATGTGCTACAGCGACGACCTGACCAAAATCCAGCAGCACAAGGAGACCGGAGAGATCTTTTTCGAGTACAATAACCGGTTTTTCGACAGCAACCGCAAGCCCGTGCCGCCGGATCAGGTGCCCAAGCGATTTCAGCTGCAACTGATCGGCACCGAGTCCGAGGACCGCTTGGATAAAAAAATCTGCCCCTGGGACGCGATCAAGATGTACGAGTTCGAGGACGGTTTGCAAGTTTCGGAATATTTCTACGACATTACCAAGACCAAGGAAGTCGACGGCCTTTTCGTCATCGATCCGCAGGAAAAAGCGCGGCTGGAAGAGAAGCAAAGCGAGTTCTACGAGTAACCGGCGAAGGGAGACATTCGAGCATGGCGGGAAAAATTGAGATCATGGAGACGGTGCTGCGCGATGCGCACCAGTGCCTGGTGGCAACGCGCATGCGCACCGAGGACATGCTGCCGATTGCCGCTCAGCTCGATGATATCGGTTATTGGTCGCTGGAGACCTGGGGCGGCGCAACCTTTGATGCGACTTTGCGATTTCTCAAAGAAGATCCGTGGGAGCGTCTGCGCAAGCTGCGCGCGGCCATGCCCAAGACCCGCTTTCAGATGCTTTTGCGCGGCCAGAACGTCGTCGGCTATCGCAATTATCCCGATGACATCGTGCAGGCTTTCGTGGCGCGCGCCGCCGCCAACGGCATCGACGTGTTCCGCATCTTCGACGCCATGAACGACATCCGGAATATGAAAACCGCCATTGAAGCCGCGCTAAAAACCGGCAAGTTGGTGGAAGGCTCGGTTTGCTATACCATCAGTCCGGTCCACTCGCCGGATTATTTTCTGCGCATCGCCGAGAAGCTCGCCGACATGGGCGTGCAGATCCTCTGCGTGAAGGACATGGCCGGTATGCTGGCGCCCTACGCGGCCTACGAGATCATCAAAAAGATCAAATCGCGCATTTCACTGCCGCTTCATCTTCATTCGCACTGCACGGCGGGGTTATCGCCAATGAACTACCTGATGGCGATCGAGGCCGGCGCCGACATTCTCGACACCGCGATCGCGCCGTTTTCCCAGGGCAGCTCGCAACCGGCGACCGAGCAGATCGTGGCCGCGCTCAAGGACACGCCGCACGATACCGGCCTCGATCTCGGCAAGCTGGGTAAGATCGCCGACTATTTTTACGATGTGAGGCGGAACTACGCCGAGTTCGAAAGCCCGGTCAACAATCAGATCAAAACCGATGTTTTGATCTCGCAAGTTCCCGGCGGAATGCTGTCGAATCTGGTCGCGCAATTGCGCCAGCAGAATGCCGAAAACAAGCTCGAAGCCGTGCTCGCCGAGATGCCGCATGTGCGCAAGGATCTCGGCTATCCGCCGCTAGTGACTCCGACCAGTCAGATCGTCGGCTCGCAGGCCGCCCTGAACGTGATGATGGGCAAGCGCTATTCCGTGGTCGCGATGGAAACGCGCAACTATGTCATGGGCCTTTATGGCGAACCGCCGGGTCCGATCAGCGATGACATGAAGAACAAGGTTCTGGGCAAAAAGGAACCGATCAGCTGCCGGCCCGCCGATCTTTTGAAGCCCGGCCTCGAGCGGGCGCGCAAGGAAGCCGGGAGCCTCGCCACCAGCGAAGAAGACGTTTTGAGCTACGCGCTCTTTCCGGAGATCGCCAAAGATTTTTTTCTGCACCGCGACGGACGGCAGGAAAAGGTGTAGGGGCGACCGGCCGGTCGCCCCTACAATTAGCCCTAACCCGACAATAGAAGAGAGCAGATAAAACTTGAAATGGCCTGCGCATACAGGAGATAAAGCAGTTGCGACACCGACTGAATCGCCCGGTAAGGAGGCCACTCCAAGTGAGATTGTGTAGAGCTGGTTTTCACGCTTCGTGCAAGAGTTTTTTTAAGATCGAATTTGCTCCCCAAGACATCACGGCATTTGGCGGGTTGGAGTTGCTGCGGCGTTACTTGGCGCTGATCGAATTAGGAAAGCGCGTTCGCACGGTAT
>JAICHC010000584.1 GCA_025922795.1 Candidatus Binatia bacterium
TGCCGATCTATCCTGTGATTCTTCGCGGCGCTGTATTGGTCGTATTGGCGCTTGCGCTATGGAATCCGCGTATGTTTCGCTCGACCACCGCTCTCGATGTCGTCCTCGGCGTCGATGTGTCACGCAGTGTTGGTCACGAGGGACGCGAGAAGGCGCAGGAGCTTCTAGAGGCGGCGAGCGGACTCAAGAATGCCCAGGTACGCACCGGGATCATGGCGTTCGGCCGCGCGCCCGAGTGGGAGTCGTTGCCGCGCGAACAAATACCACTGGGCGATTTCGGCGTTCGCCTCGACCGCGAGGAAACCGATATTCAAGCGGCGCTGCAAGCCGCCGTGGCCCAGATCGGCGAAGGCCGGCAGGGAAAAATTTTGATCGTTTCCGACGGCAACGAAAACCGCGGCGAGATCGCCCGCGTGATTCCGCTCTTGCGCGCTCAGGACGTACAGGTGTGGACCTTGCCGGTAAGCCTGGCGCGCGGGCGCAATGAGGTTTATCTCAGCGACCTGACCGTACCGCGGCTGGTCGACAGCGCCGAAGGATTCGCAATCCGCGGCGTCGTCGAGAGCCTGCGTGAAGCGCCGGCGCGTGTGCGCTTGTTGCGCGACGGCGTGCTCCATTCCGAACGGGAAATGGCGCTCAAGCCCGGCCGGAACTCGATCGATTTCCGCGACAGCCTCAGCGAGCGCGGCAACCATTCCTACGAGCTGCTGGTTGAAGCTCCGGATGACACTCTGGCGGAAAACAATTTGCTGCAAGCCGTGGTCGCCGTGAAAGGACCGCCGCGAGTACTCCTGCTGTCGGGGCATCAGGAGAGCTCGCGCGTGATCTCGCGGGTCTTGGAGGTGCAAGGCTACGCCGTGATGGAGTCAACCCCGCAGATCCATCCGTTGTCGCTCTCCGAGCTTTCCGCCTATGATCTGCTGGTGCTCGATAACGTACCGGCATTTCAACTGACCCATGCCAAGATGGAGAATGTGGAAAAATACGTGCGCGACCTGGGCGGTGGTGTGCTGGTGATCGGCGGCTCGCAAAGTTATGGCGCCGGCGGTTACTTTCGCACGCCGCTGGAGCGGATTCTGCCGGTTGATATGCGTCCGCCCGCGCGGCTCGAGATGCCGCACGTGGCGCTGCTTTTCGTTATCGACAAATCCGGCAGTATGGGCGCGGGATCGGAGGGCAACACCAAGCTCGATCTCGCGAAGGCGGCGGCGATCGCGGCCGCCGATATCATGAACCCGACGGATCAGGTCGGCATCCTTGCTTTCGATGCCGGTTGGGATTGGGCGCTGCCGTTTCGCCAGGTCGGCCAAGGTGAATGGATTTCCGAAAAACTCGCCTCGTTACAATCCGATGGCGGCACGGACCTTTTTAAGGCGATGCTCGAAGCGCATCGGGTCATTGCCGGCAAGCAAGCAGCGATCAAACATGTGATCGTGCTCTCGGACGGGCTCACTGACAAAGCGGACTTTCACACGCTGGTCGAAAACTTGGCTCGTGACGGCATTACCGTGTCAACGGTTTCGGTCGGGAGCGACGCCGACGTGCAGCTCATGGCGGAGATCGCGAAGAACGGCAAAGGCAGAGGTTATGTTGCCCTAGACCCGCAAACGATCCCGCAAATCTTTACGACGGAAACACTGCTGATCTCGCGTGATCTGTTGATTGAAAAGACGGTCACTCCGACGATCGTCGCGTCGATGGGTCCGCTCAAAGGCATCGCGCAAAGTAACCTGCCGTCGCTGCGCGGCTACGTGCTGACTTATCCCAAGCCGCGCGCGGAGCTGTTGATGCGCGTGGATAAGGATCCGCTGCTGGTGTCCTGGCGCCACGGTCTCGGCCGGGTGATGGCGTTTACCTCCGATTTAAGCGGGCGCTGGGGCAGGGACTGGGTGAGCTGGCCGGGATTTTCTCAATGGGCGAGCCAACTCGCCCGCGATACCATGCGCAAGTTTGTGGACACCGGAATCCAGACGGAGTTGCACGCCGAGGGCGAAACCATCAAGGTCGTCACCGACCTGGTGTCGCGCGACGGCAAGTTCTTGAATCAACTCAACGTCAAAGCGAATATCACGGCACCGAACCAGACCAGTCAACAGCAGAGCTTTCGACAGACTGCGCCGGGCCGCTACGAAGGCAACTTCACGCCGGCGGCACGCGGCATTCATTTCCTATCTGTTTACGCCGAGGGCGAAGGCGGCGCGGAGCCGGTGCCGCTGGCGACGGTTCCCTACGTCGCGCCCTATCCGAAAGAATATCGCGAGCTAAAACCTAACCTGTCAATGCTCAGCCGGCTCGCCGAAGAAACCGGCGGCGAAATGGTCGATCCCGAAAAATTCAACGAAGCGCTCAGACGTTTCTACACACCGACTCCCGAAAAAAGCCGGCAGGGACAAGACACTTGGTGGCCGCTGGCAGGCGCGGCGCTGTTTTTGTTTCTCGCCGATCTGGTCTTGCGCCAGTGGCGCGGCCGGGCGATGCTCGTCAATCCGGTTTCTTGACGCTTCACGTCACCCAAATTGAGGTCGGACCGAGGTTGCTCCATTTCGGGCGCGGTGAAGCCCGGGAAGATCCTCGACGACGTTGGATGCAAAAGAGTAGGCTTGAGAAAGCTTTAATATGGAAAAGCGCTCATGAGCTTTTGCGCGGTCAACATCGTGCCCTTTACCTGTGCATTGTGCGGCGCAAAGTTCGGCGAGCTTAGCGGCAGAAAATGCTCCCGCTGCGGCAAGCTCGCTTGCCGGCATCATTTCTTTAAAGGTTGGTTAAAAGGACTGAAGGGCGTCTGCTCAAATTGTTTGATATCCGCCAAACAAAAGTCAAAATTTCCGGAAAAAAAATAGTAAAAAATTTTTGTTTATGGTAGCTTGCCCGTGGTTGATGATTCACGCCGCTGCACCAAGCTAAGTTAGCAGATCTGCCGAGATCCGAATCCTTTCTCCTTGGATGAACGATTTTTCGATTGACAGCCGAACGAGTCCCGCAGCGACGAACGCTGCGGAGCCGGGGGGATTCGCAATCAGGTGGCCGCGTTCGATGGCTATGCTGGGCGACTTCATTAATTCGATCATGAATTGGCACGATTTTTTCGCGTTCAAATCGGGTCAGAAGGGACAATTTCTGCACTGATCCTGCCTCCAAGTATGAAATTGCCTGCCTTATTTTCCAGCACGATTGACCGAGCGGCTCCCTTGGCGGGTGAATCAGGCGGCCGGGCGCAAGGCCGCAA
>JAICHC010000585.1 GCA_025922795.1 Candidatus Binatia bacterium
CGCGCCTATGCGGAAATCATCGAGTCTTATAGTGACGAAAAGATTATCTATTTTACCGAGCGCATCGACGGAAATTACGCCAACGTAGGCAGCAAGATTCAAACCGGCAGCGGCGAAGAATACACCCTCAACTACAAGGCCCATCTGGTCAGCAACGAGTGGAAGGTTTACGACGTGGTCGCCGAGAATATCAGCCTGGTCAATAATTATCGCTCCCAGTTTCAACGCGTCATCGCCAACTCATCCTACGAAGAGCTGCTGCGCCGGCTCAGAGACAAGGCGCAATTGGCCGGCGGGCCAAGAAAGTAACACCCCGACCCGGGGTGCGACGCCGGTTTTGTTGCGCCGGTTCGGCGCGGTAACCGCACGTTTTTACCGTCCAGCCGAAGCTGCTGCTCGTTTCTGGCCAACCTCTCTTGACTCGCCGAAGTGATCCGCAGTATTCCGAATTGAGACACAGAACATTGGACGAGATAAAGGAGGCCGCTATGGCGACGGTCATTGATTGGCACTCGCATCACACCGCCCCCGAAGTTTCCGACCGAATTCAAGAGCTGACCGGCAAACGTCCGCACATCGATGCCTTGGATTCACCGGATTTTTCAAAGCGCATCAAAGAAATGGATGAAGCCGGACTGGATCTGCAGCTGATCTGTCAGGGCGCCGGCGTTTACGCCGATCAATTGGCGCCGGATCGAGCGCTCGAGATCGTGCGCATGTCGAATAATGTCCTGGCCGAGCGGCTCGAGGGACATCGAGATCGCTTGCTCGGCGTCACCGCGCTGTCGCTTAAAAATGTCGCGGCCTCAGTGGCCGAGATCGGGCGAACGGCCAAGCAGGGCTTTCGTGCCGTCCTGCTCTATCCTCACGTCGATGGAAAGATGTTGGTCGACACACCCGAAATGGACCCCATTTTCGCGAAAATTTCCGAGCTCAATTTGCCTATCTTTATGCACGGAGCCGGCACCGCCCAGGACCCGTCGCTCGCTCGATTGGAGGACGGCGGAGCCGGCGTTGCCTACGCCGTACTTTCCGACGGCGAAGTCGCCGAATGTTGCTTGCGCATGATTGCCAGCGGCTTGTTCGATCGCTATCCCAACTTGAAGATCGTCATCCGCAGCTCGGGCGGCGGCTTGCCGCTCTTGCTCCATCGTTTCTTCTGGAAACACAAAGGCCCGCGCGGCGAGCGCCGCTACTCGGAAATTTTTCTCGAGCACTTTTTAATCGACTGCGCCAGCTCGGATGCCCGCACATTGTCGTTTCTCATCGATAAAATGGGAGAAAGCAACATGGTTTTCGGCTCCGATTATTGCGGCGGGCTGGACCGGCTAAGTAAATCTTTGGCAGCGATTTCGGCGCAGCCGGATCCCGAGCACGTGCAAAGCTTCATGGAAAGAAATTCGTGCCAACTGCTCCACCTCTAATTGGAAAACTCAAGCCGCGGCGGCTTACCGGCTGTTCGACCTGCAACCTGGAACGATAATTTCTGATGGCTTCGCAGTATGACCTCACGATCATCGGCGGCGGCATCGTCGGCCTGGCCAGCGCATTAAAAATCATCGCCGCCCACCCCAGCCTTCGGCTCCTCCTCCTGGAAAAAGAAGCCGAGCTGGCGCGTCATCAAACGGGCAATAATAGCGGCGTGATTCATTCAGGGCTCTACTATCGCCCCGGATCACTGAAAGCTCGTTCGTGCGTGACCGGCCGCAAGGCGCTGATTGCCTTCTGCGACGAGAATTCGGTGTCCTACGAGATCTGCGGCAAAGTCGTCGTGGCGACGAATCAAGAAGAGCTGCCGCGGCTCGAGGAATTGCATCGCCGGGGAATGGCCAACGGACTTCACGGCCTGGAGATGATCGGCCCGGAGCGCCTCAAGGAACTCGAACCCCACGCCAGTGGAATCCGAGGGCTTCACGTCCCGGAGACCGGCATCATTGATTACAAAAAAGTTGCCGCGGCGTATGCCGGCAAGATTCGCGACGGCGGTGGCGACATCCGCTTGTCGCAGAGAGTGGTGGGTATTCTCGATCGTCCGGAAGAAATTGTTTTGCAAACTTCAGGGGGCGATTACCGTACGAAGCATTTAATCAACTGCTGCGGTTTGCAATCCGACTTGGTTGCCAAAATGGCTCGCGGAGCTAAACCGCTTGGCGAAGCGGAACACCGCATAATCCCGTTCCGCGGCGAATACTACAAAATCGCGCCGCAGCGTCAGTTCCTGGTGCGGAACTTGATCTATCCGGTGCCGGATCCCACATTTCCCTTTTTAGGCGTTCACTTTACCCGTATGGCCAAGGGCGGCGTGGAAGCGGGACCCAACGCCGTACTGGCGTTGGCTCGCGAGGGTTATCGTCACACCCACGTGAATATCGGGGATGTATGGAAAACCATCACCTTCAAAGGCTTCTGGGCGATGGCTGGAAAATATTGGCAGACCGGTTTTGGCGAGCTGCACCGCTCTCTCAGCAAAGCCGCCTTCGTGCGCGCGCTGCAAAAACTATTGCCGGAAATCCGCGAGAGCGATCTGGTCCCGGGCGGCGCCGGAGTGCGAGCCCAAGCGGTGTCGGCTAGCGGCGCGCTGGTCGACGACTTTGTCATCCAGCAAAGCCATCGCGCCATTCACGTCCTCAACGCTCCCTCCCCCGGCGCAACCGCATCGCTTGCCATCGGTGCGAGCGTCGCCGAAATAGCGGAAAAGAATTTCGAACTGAAAAAGTGACTCATTCACTGGAGAAGTTGGAGCACGAAATCGGGGAAGGTCATGATGTCATACTCCTTGAGGTTATATAGATAAGGACTGATCTTCAGTGTTAACGTAAAAACGTCTCGCGCGTTGCGCCAGATAATGTCGCCGTCATGATAGTGCTTTCACTAACTTTTTCGCCTCCTTGAGATCTGCCGTGTCAAAACCCTCAGTGAACCACCCGTAGATCTCCTCAAGCATTTGGCGGGCTTCTTCTCTTTTGCCCTGTTTTTGCCATAAAACACTCAGGCTCATGATTGCCCGTAGCTCTAATGACTTGGCTCCCTGGTGATGAGACAAATCGATAGCCGTGTAAAAGCACGTCTCGGCCTCTTTTCGAGACGAAGCTGAGCGTCGTAACAGCACCTCTCCTTTGATACGATGCAATTCAGCTTCGTAGTAACGAACTCCAGTATCGCGAACTCTCGCTAGCGCTTTGGTGAGAACACTATGAGCCTCTTCGATTTGCCCGCCTTTGAGCCA
>JAICHC010000586.1 GCA_025922795.1 Candidatus Binatia bacterium
AGCTCACGGCGAGCATTTCGGTGCGCAGCCTTACATTGCATGGCAAAAGGCTTTTGACCCTTTGCTGACGCCGGGCGCGAGGAATTACTGGAAGTCCCATAATTTTACGGAACTCGGCGACGCGGCGCTAAACTCGATTATCGAATTCGCCGGCCGATTGCCCTCGCCGCAGTGCGAAATTTTCATAGGTCTGATTGCCGGTGCTCCCAACCGAATCCCGCCGGGAGCGATGGCCTACGGTCACAGGGACGCGAGGTTCGTGTTGAACGTGCACAGCCGATGGGAGGACGCGAAAGAAGACCAGAAGTGTATTGAATGGGCGCGGGAATTCTTTAGGGCCAGTGAGCCTTACGCATCGGCCGGCGCTTACGTAAATTTCATGACCGCGGAAGAGGGCGACCGCGTCGCCGCGGCCTACGGATCGAATTATGACCGCCTGAGAGAGATCAAAAAACGTTACGACCCGGAAAATGTCTTTCATCTGAATCAAAACATCAAACCGTGAGGTTCCAAGAGAATCATGAGAACGTCATCAAGACCTCGCCGAACTATTTCAACGTCTCTCGGCCCGTGCGGCTCGACGCCGAGCTTCAGGTCGAAAGTTGAAAAGGTAGCGAACTTGATTTCAACCGATGAAGAGCCCAGCGCGGCAGAGCCGCAACCAAAAGAATCGGAGTATCTCGCGCAAAGACGCAAAGGCCGCAAAGAAAAGAGAAATATTGTTCTGAACTTGGCGTTTTTGGCCCCTTGGCGGGGGTAAAATCCGAATCCGAAATGTCTCATGTCTCCAAAAATTTGCGCAACCTACGAACATGGTTCAACGGAGAGAAAGCAATGTTGATGGAAGAGCTTTTATTGATTGGGCTCGCGGTCATCTACTCCCTGATCTCTTATGGGCATTCTCCAACGGAGAGCGGCCGCGGTCGGCTCAACGAAAGAAAAGAGCAGTCGAGACATCTTAACTGGATTGTGAAATGACAACCCAGCTCGGACCGGAACGGGAGCGATGAGTCTTTAAGAGGAGACAAGCTATGGCTGCAACATGTCCGGTCGGCTTTGATGTCGATAAGCTGCGGCAACTGGTACGCGCGGAGTACGACCGGGTCGCGCGGGAACCGCACGGAAATTTCCATTTTCACCGGGGGCCGCAATACGCCGCGCGCATGCTTGGCTACGATGCCGAGGAGCTGGCAACCCTTCCAGAGGAAGCCACCGTTTCTTTTGCCGGCGTCGGCAATCCGCATCGGATCGGGCCGATCCAGGCCGGAGAGACGGTTTTGGACATCGGCTGCGGGACCGGCACGGATTTATTGCTGGCAGCGAAACGCACCGGGTCGACAGGTCGAGTTATCGGCGTCGATATGACACCGTCCATGTCGAACGCGCCAAGCGCGCTGCCATAAAGGCCGCTGTTTGGGAAATCGTAGAGATTCGTCGCGGCACGGCTGAAGAATTACCGGTGGAAAGCGCGAGCATCGACGTAGTCATTTCCAACGGCGCGGTGAATTTATCATCGGACAAAACTCGCGCGTTTGATGAAATCTACCGGGTGCTGAAACCGGCCGGACGGCTCTACCTTGCCGATGTCGTCGTGCAGCGCGAGCTGTCGCTGGCGGCGCGCAGCGACGTTGATCTCTGGGCCGCCTGAATCGGCGGCGCTCTGCCGGAGGCGGAGCTGTATCGATTGCCCGCTCAAATCGGCTTTGTTGCCGGCGCCATCGTCGAGCGCTTCGACTGCTATGATGGCACATCGGCAAAAGCCAAACTGTCCACGGATCTCTACGTGCAGGGAGTGAACTTCTTTGCGCGCAAGCCGGAGGCATAGCCAATTTGATGCGATTGGCGAGCCTGGAGGCGCCGTCAATCCTTGCGGCCCATCTTCCTTATGCGTACAGTTGAGCCGAGTAAACGGAGGCTGACCGGTGAACCAGACTTGGCTCGCGACGGCATTTTTTTATACGCTGCTGGTCGTAATTCTATATGGCGCCTTCTTGATCTTGACTCCGTTTCTGACGGCGATTGCCTGGGCAGTGATTCTTGCCATCCTGGTCTATCCGCTTTACCTCTGGCTGCTCGGTATGATGCGCGGGCGCGCGACGCTCGCCGCGCTTACGGTGATCGCCATGATCATCCTGATCGTGATCGCTCCGGGTATCGAGCTGGTGCGGTTTCTAACCGAAGAGGCGATATTGTTGGTTCACTCGGTCCGCTCACTGATGGACGAAGACGGCAAACAAGGATGGCTCGCCAAGCCGTGGGTGCAGCTCCTTGTGGGTTGGTGGGATCTGGTGGCGTTTTACTTGACGGGCTTCAATATCAATATCAATTGGAAGGAGTTGCTGGTACAGGGCGCGCAGAACTCTTCCAAGTTCCTGGTCGAGCGGGTCACAGGGATCGCCCAGAATGTCTTGCTTTTTACGGTCAATGTCCTGATCGCATTGATTACTTTGTTTTTCCTGCTGCGCGACGGCAAGGAGTTTTTTAGCCGCCTCCAGCGCCTCCTGCCGATGGATCAGGAGCACCAGCAGCGCTTGTTCAAGAATATCGTCGATGCGGTCTTGGCCGTCGTGCATGGCTCGCTCGTGGTCGGCATGGTGCAGGGACTTCTCGCCGGTCTGGCGTATCACTTTTTAGGCGTGCCATTCGCCGTTCTATGGGGGGTTGCCACGGGCTTTGCCGCGCTCTTGCCGGTCGGCGGCTCGACGTTGGTTTCAATCCCGGCAACCATCTATTTGTTTCTTCAAGGCGAGACCATCCGGGCCATCGTGCTGCTCGTCTGGTCTTTGGGAATCGTCGGCTCGGTGGATAATATTCTCAAGCCCTTGATCATCGGCAACCGGCTCGGCCTGCCGGTGCTGTTTCTTTTTTTCGGCATTCTCGGCGGCTTGACCCTGTTCGGCGCTCTCGGAATCGTGCTCGGTCCGGTGATATTTGCCTTGCTCAGAGCTTTGCTCGACCTCTATTCGCGAGAGTATCGACAGCCCGAAACGGAGCCAAAAATTACACCGGAGTGAGCTTGGCAACGCGGTGTTTTTGCTAATATAGTGTCTTCATGACCTTAAGCTATGCAGACGCGCTGCTTTAATCATAAGAGTAATACGGAGGAACCCAAATGGCGGAGGATCTGCAGATTAAGCGCGAAATTGTCTTAGAAGCCGACGCCGAAACTTTGGAGCGCATGCGCAAAGAAGGGCATGCGCGCGGCTTCACGGTTTTCTGCGATG
>JAICHC010000587.1 GCA_025922795.1 Candidatus Binatia bacterium
ATGAAGGAGCCGCGGCGGTCCAATTGTTCGTCGAAGATTTTCTGCCATTAATTCTCCTGTTCGCGATCAGCATTACGGGACTGTTGTTGACCGCCAGCTATACCTGGATGAAGGGGTATGCGTATGACTTTCTCGCGATCGTGCACGCGGTGACGGTGATTTTCACGCTGTTATGGCTGCCGTTTGGGAAATTCTTTCACATCTTTCAGAGGCCGGCGCAGCTGGGTGTCGGATTCTATAAAGATGCCGGTACGCGCGAGGAGCGGGCGCTGTGCCGCCGCTGCCGACATCCGTTCAGCTCGCGCTTGCATGTCGAAGACTTGATCCAGGTGGAGCAGGAACTCGGCTACCATTATGAAATGTCCGGCACGACAGAGCATTATCAGTGGATCTGCCCGCCGTGCCGGCGGGCCTTGTTGGCGCTCGCCCAAGGTCGATCATGGCAACAGTCGCGTGGTCGGTTGACCCCTCAACAATTTCCGTCGGTTCCAGCCGCAACGCCCTCCTATGCCAATCCGGCAGTCGGCGAGGGTCCGCTCGGAGAAGAGGACAAGAACAACTTTCATCCCTAACCATGGCGAACATTCCCAGCGACCCGCTCCAAATCATCGAAAAGTTCGGCCCGCATCTGGCGCGCTCATCGGGGCGGCGGCTCGATGGCGCGATACAGCCCGACAATGTCGTGAAAACACATTGCTGTTTTTGCGGCCAGCAATGCGGTATCCAGCTCTTGGTCAAAGACAACGAGGTGATCGGCTTCGAGCCGTGGATGGATTTTCCGTTCAACCAGGGAAAACTCTGTCCCAAGGGAGTAAAGCGCTATCTTCAGGGATCCCATCCCGACCGGTTGCTGCATGCGTATCAGCGCGACCCGTCGGCGACGGGCGGCTTTAAGCCGTTGGCATATGAACGCGCGATTGCTCGCGTCGCCGAGGAAATCCAGCGCATCCAATCGCGTGAAGGCAATCATGCATTCGCGGTGCTGAGCGGCGCGAGCCTTACGACTGAAAAAGCCTATCTCATGGGCAAGTTCGCGCACATGTGTTTGAGGACCTCCAACATCGACTATAACGGCAGGCTGTGCATGGTGAGCGCGGCCGCCGGCAACAAGAAGGCGTTCGGCGTCGATCGCGGCGGCAATCCCTGGTCGGACCTTCTCAACACCGAAATCGTCTGGATCAGCGGCGCGAACGTCGCCGAATGCGCGCCGATTACCACCGATTACGTCTGGCAGGCGCGCGAGAACGGCGCCAAGATCATCGTCGTCGATCCGCGCATCAATCCAGTCGCGCGAACCTGTGACCTGTTTTTGCCGATCAAGCCGGGACGCGACGTGGCGCTGTTCAACGGCATACTGCATTTGATGATCGAGAACGATTGGCTCGATCACGACTTCATCAATCAGCAGACGGTCGGCTTCGACGAGGTCGCCGCGCACGTGAGCGACTGGACACCGCGGAAGACCGCCGAGATCACCGGGATTACCGAACGCGCCATTCGCCAAGCGGCCGACTGGTGGGGCCGCGCGAAAACGAGCTTCCTCATGCACGCGCGCGGTATCGAACATCACAGTCATGGGGTCCAAAACGTACTCGGCGCGATCAATATCGTGCTGGCGTCGGGCCGGCTGGGACGCGAGGGCTGCGGTTACTCAACGATCACCGGGCAGGGCAACGGCCAGGGCGGCCGGGAGCATGGCCAAAAGTGCGACCAGCTCCCCGGCGGGCGCGATATTGCCAACCCCGAACATCGCGCGTATATCGCTCGAGTCTGGGGGATGGATCCAGATGAAATTCCGCAAGCCGGCGTCGACGCATACGAAATTTTTCGTAAGATCGACCAGGGCGAGATCAAGGGGCTGTTGACGATCTGTTTCAACCCGGTGGTGTCGCTGCCGGACAACAGCTTCATCCGGCGCATGCTCGAGAAGCTCGAATTCTACGTCGCGATCGATTTTTTTCTAAACGAGACCGCCCGCTATGCCGACATCGTTTTGCCGGGCTCGCTGCATGAAGAAGATGAAGGGGTCGTCACCACGGCTGAAGGCCGCGTGATCAAAATCAATAAAGCCATCGACTGTCCGGCCGATGCGCGGGAAGATTGGCGCATTATCCAGGATATCGCCCGAGCATTGGGACGAGAGCCCGGCTTTACGTTTAAAAATCCCGGCGAAATCTTCGCCGAGCTGCGCGAGGCGTCGCGCGGCGGTGTGGCCGACTATTCCGGGATCAGCTACGACAAAATCGAGCGGCAATACGGCGTGTTCTGGCCGTGTCCGAACGAGGACCATGCCGGCACCCCGCGGCTTTTCGAGGAAGGCTCCTGGAATCCGGTCGCTAAAGGCAAAGGCAGATTCTATTTTCCCGATGGCAAAGCGCGCTTCAATGTCGCGCGCTATACGCCGCCGGCTGAAGATATCGATGCGGAGTACCCGATCATGCTGACGACCGGGCGTGTTGTCAGTCAATTTCTCTCCGGCACGCAGACGCGGCGCATTGGCCCGCTCGTGGATCATTACCCGGAACCGCGCATCGAGATCCATCCGGCGCTCGCCGAACGGTGCGGAATCGCCGATGGCGATTGGACGACGGTCGAGTCACGCCGGGGTAACTGCACGCTCAAAGCGCAAGTCGTCAAGACTATTCGGCCGGATACGATTTTTATTCCTTATCACTGGCCGGGTCAGAGAAGCGTCAATCAATTGACCATTGCCGCCCAGGATCCGATCTCGAAAATCCCGGAATACAAAGTGTGCGCGGTCAAAATCAAAAAGGCCGCCGGAGCGCCGGAGTACGCAACCCAGCTTGAGCCCCAGCAATAACAAAAGCCCGACTATGCCGGTTCCCGAACCTATGGAATTTTTCATCGATCTCGGCCGCTGCATCGGCTGCCAGGCTTGCGTGCAGGCCTGCACCGAATGCGACACGCACAAAGGCCAATCGATGATCCACCTGGATTACATCGATCGGGCAAACTCCACGCAAACCGTGCCGGTCATCTGCATGCACTGCGATTCGCCGACCTGCGCGGAAGTCTGCCCGGCGGATGCCATCAAAAAAACCGCCGACGGCGTGGTCCAGACGGCGCGCAAGCCGCGCTGCATCGCTTGCAACAACTGCGTGATCGCCTGTCCATTCGGTGTGCCGAAAATGAACACGGGCATGAATCTGATGATGAAGTGCGATATGTGTTACGATCGCACTTCCGTCGGTAAAAAACCGA
>JAICHC010000588.1 GCA_025922795.1 Candidatus Binatia bacterium
GATTTACTCTGCCGGCGTTAGCGGCGAAGGCGAATCTGGAAGTTCGCGGCGCCGAAGTGCATGGCTGGAGCCTCGGCAATGTGTCGATGGCGGGGCGGGTGGAAAACAGCGTTGCGGCGCTCGATGGCCGGCTCAAAAGCGCACTCGGCGGCGCGAGCTGGTCGGGGAAGGTTACCTTGCAAGAAAAACCAGCCTACCAACTGAGGCTGGCAGTGAACGACCTCGACATTCAGCGAACAATTCCGGACCGTGACACGATCGAAGGCAAGCTCAATCTGCAAGGGAGCGTGAAGGGCTCGGGAGTGACCTTTGGCGACATCAACACGCAAGCGGAGATTCAGATCCTGCCGTCAACGCTCGGACCGGTTGCAGTCGAACAAGGATTCCTGAATGTCAGTCTGAGCGATAAAAAACTTCGCATTGCGCACGCCACCTTGAACACTGCGGAATCGACGCTCACACTCGCCGGCGAGCTGGGGCTCGAAGCCCAGGTTTCGGGCAAGCTCAATTATCGGCTGCAGATCGCCGAGATATCGCCGTGGTTATCGCTGGTCGATCAAAAAGGCTCCGGCTCTCTCACGCTTACCGGCCAGGCCCAGGGCAGTCTGGCCACCTTCAGCAGTGAGGGGACCGGGCGGGCGTCGAACGTCCGCCTGGACGGCGTCGCCGTCCGAGACGGCAATGTCAAATTCACTCTACAAGGGTCGCAGGAGCAAATTTTTCCGCGCGGCGTGGTTACGGCCCGGCTGTCCGGGATTGATGCGGGAATGTCGTTCCGCCAAATCGATGCAACGGCAAACCTGGCGCCGCAACCGGTGCCGTCGATCACGTTGCGCCTGAACGCTCAGGACAACCAAGCGCGCAAACATGCGCTCAGCGGCGTCGTCGAGTTCTTACCGGATGCGATCGTGGCGCGGTTGCGCGAGGCGGCCCTCGCGTCACCGAGCGGCACATGGACGCTTGTCCACCCGGCGACCCTGACACAACGCGATGACAGTTTTTTTATCGAACAGCTTTCGTTCAGGAGCGGCGAGAGCGTCTGCTTGATCCACGGCCGTTTGGGTTTGACCGGCGCGCAGGATTTGACGGTGAGCATCGCTCAACTTCCGCTAAAAACCTTGTGGCTGTTTTTGCCGGAGCCTGCCGATATGTCGGGTGTGATCAGCGCGCAGGGACGGATGACCGGCACCGCGGCCGCGCCCGAGATTTCGGCATTGGCCCAGCTGACTAATGCATCCATTGCCGGACAAGCCTACGCCGGCGCTCGCGCCGAGCTGCAGTACAAAGACAAGCTTGCGAGCGTGCGCGTGGCGGTGCAACAGGACGCCACTCATACGCTCACCGGCGCCGGCACCTTGCCGCTCGACTTGAGCTGGCACAACGGCGTGCGCGCCGAACTCGACGGCAACATGGAGTTCAGGGCGCAGAGCGCGGGAATCAGCCTCGCATTCCTCAACGCCTTCAGCGGTAAGGCTGTGGAAAACATCGGCGGCGAGGTCAGTCTCGATCTCGTCGCGCGCGGTTCGATCAAACGCCCCGATGTTCGCGGCACGTTTCAGTTACGCGACGGCAAAGTCAAAGTCGTGCCGCTCGGTGTCGATGTTGTCGCGATCGCCGCGGCGGCAAGCGTGGATTCGCGCAGTCTAACGATCCGGGAAATTTACGCTAGGGCCAAGGACGGTGAGATCAGAGGCAGCGGTTCGCTGGCGCTTCGAGGCCTGGATATCAGCGGAGTCAAGCTTTCGCTCACGGCGATGCGGTGGCCCGCGGTCGAAACGGAGCGGTATCAGGCCAGGGTCGCCGGCAATCTGGACATCGAAGGATCTTTGGAGGCACCAAAAGTCACCGGGAAGCTCACCGTTACCGACGGTTCACTGCGGCCGGACCTGGCTTTTTTAGAGCAAAGCAAGGTGCCGCTCAAACGCGATGAAACCATTGTCGTCATCAAAAACAATCGAGTCGTACGCCCACCCTCGGACCCAACAAAAAAACCGGCGGCGGCTAAGGGCAGTTTTTTCGAGAACGTTAGTGTGGATCTTAGCCTGACCGCTCCGGGTAATCTTTGGATCCGACATCCCGATCTGGTTTCGGAGCTATCGGGAAATATTCGTGCGCGAAAAACACCGCGGCGCGAGCTCGACTTGACCGGCCGTATCGAAATCATTCGAGGCTGGATGGCGTTTCAAGGGCGGCGATTCCAGTTGGCGCGCGGCGTTATTCAATTCACCGGAGGCGATAAAATAGCACCGTCGCTCGACCTCGTCGCGCAACACGACGTGCAGGGTTACGAGGTGCAAGCGCTGATCACCGGGACAACTGAAAAACCGACTCTGACATTGACCAGCCAACCACGGCTGGAACAGGCCGATATTCTCGCCCTGTTGATTTTCGGCAAGCCGCTCAACGCCTTGAACAAGAACGAGCAGGGTTCGCTGCAGCAGAGCGCGCTCGGCATCACCAGCGGCTTTGTCGCCGGCACCGTCGCCAATTCGGTCTCCCGAGCGCTCGGCCTGGACGCACTGGGGTTGGACATCACCGATGTGGACTTCGGCGGCGGAAGCATCGGTCTCGGCCGCTATGTCGCGCCCGGCACGTATGTTTCGTATTCAGAAGAACTATCGGGCGAGCGGGGACGCGAGATTTCACTCGAATATCAGATCATCCCGAACTGGAAGATCTCCAGCAGCACCACCACCACGGGCTCGAACGGCATCGATATCATCTGGAACAAGCGCTACTGATCGCGCTTCGGCTATTCACTTTTTCCGCCAACTGCCCTGGCTGTCTTGGATCCACCAGCCGGGGCGCGCTTGTTCGATCCAGCTCTTGGCAAAGATGCTTTTGATCTTGGGGATATTTTCGTTGGGAATGTTGTTCGCTTTGGCGATTTCGGTGTAGAGCGCCTCGCGATCGCGATTTTCGGCGCCGAGCAACTGGTTCACTTCGGCGCGCTCCTTAAGGCTTAGGCCGTCGTTGTTGCGAATGACCAGAAGGCCATCCTGCCCTATACCGACGTTCCCGCGGTCCATATAGGGTTTGATCGCTTCGCTGCGTCGCTTGATCGAATCCTTTAAGGCGCGAATCGCCGGATTGGAAACATTGATATCCGCTTCCTGGGCGTGCGCTGCACCGATGAAGCCTAAATGCGCGATCGCGCTAGGCAAGTCGAAATAACGGCTCTGGGGTTGGGGCGCGTTCTGTTCCGGTTCGCCCGGGCC
>JAICHC010000589.1 GCA_025922795.1 Candidatus Binatia bacterium
TAACTCATCACATCTCCGCTGAGATATCGGATTCGTTTAGCTCACTATTAGTTCGTTGGAGAAATCAATTCAATCTCAGGGCTAACGCCACCATCACCCGAAGCGAGCGCAACATGGTGAGCGGCAAGTTCTCGATGACATCCACGCTGATTCGCGGTCGGGTGCATACCGCTCTTAGGGCTAATCATGCTGTTGGTTCAGTGAGCGCCCGCTCAATCCGTCGGTCAGGGATGAGCCACATGACCGCAACCAGAACGTACAGCGCACAGGCAAGCCACGAATTCACAAAGGAAAGTGGCATTGCCACAGCATAAAACACCACCGATACCTTGCCTTTGAAGTCTTTACCCAGCGCCTTCGCCAAAGCAGAATCCCGGCCGTGGTATAAAATGAGGACGCGGGCAAGGATGTGGTAAGCTATCGCAGCACATAGTAACACCGCCCCATAACAGGCAACGGGCCAAGCGGCGAAGTGGTTCTCGCCCATCCAGCCGGTGACAAAAGGAATTAGGGACAGCCAGAACAGTAAATGCAGGTTGGACCATAGGATGCGGCCGTTGACGCGCTGGACCGCATATAACAGGTGATGATGGTTGCTCCAATAGATGCCGACGAAAATAAAACTAAGCACATAGCTCAGGAATACAGGGATTAGCGGGGCAAGCGCGGCCAAGTCAGCTCCGTGCGGCACCTTCAGTTCCAGCACCATGATGGTGATGATGATGGCGAGCACACCATCGCTGAATGCTTCCAATCGCCCCCTGCCCATTCACAATCTCCACTAAATGTGAGAACCAACCGGGTGGGCGACGCTGGAGCAGCGAACCAGAGCCGCGCTCAAAATCCTAAGCAGTAAACGAACAAAGTGAACAGTCGCTACTATTCACTTGATTACCCTGTCCGCCCGCGTCAACACGTTGGGCGGAATCGTCAACCCGATTTGGTTGGCCGTTTGAATATTGATAACGAGTTCGATCTTGACGGGACGCTCAACAGGCAGCTCGCCTGCCTTTGCTCCTTTAAGGATCTTGTCTACTAGCCGCGCAGTCTCACGCGCGATCTGCACATCGCTCGCGCCGTAACTGGCAAGCGCATCTGCGGTGGTTCGGGTTCGCGCATGGAATATTGTCGGGACACGTTTTGTGTTGGCTATGCGCGTGACTTCATCGTAGAGACCCGTGGGAAAGCCCCCTGGAACGGAGAGATAACCATCCGACTCTTCAAGCGCTTTTAATCCACGCAAAAGCTCTTCTCGGTTGCGTGCCTCGCGCTCGATGAGCATTAAGCCAAGGCCTGGCGCAGCGTGGCGTGCGGCGATAATTCCCTGTCGGGGTGAGGGATCTCTCGGATCATAAATAGCGAGCACTCGGCGGATTCGAGGTGCTATCTCCCTGAGAAGTTCGAGACGCTTACCTGAAAGTTCGGGATATTCGAAAGTCATAGAGGTGGTGTTGCCACCCGGTCGGGCGTAACTCGCAACTAATCCGGCGGCAACGGGATCGCCCGGAGTGATGAAAACAACCGGCACGTCGGCTGAAACTTCGCGCACCGGCTTGAGGAGCCTTGAGCCGATTAAGAACAGGACTTGTGCGCCCTCGCGCAATGCCTTTTCGATAATCGGCTTCGCGTTCTTTTCTTCTGCTCTCGCTATCTTTATTTCTTGAACCGTAAGCGACGGCGGCACATACCCAAGCTCCCCGAGACCCCTTTTGAGACCCGCAACAACCTCCGAGAATCTTGGTTCCTCGGGAGCGCCAACGACAGAGATCCTGAATTGATCCTTGAGGTGCTGTGCTGTAGCGGGAGAAGCAGCAGCTAGAATACTGGCGAGTACCGCCGCCATCCAGGCGATATGTTTAGGATTCACTAAGTTTTTGTCGCTCGTTTGGCTGTTTATTGTTGCCTTTACCGAATCACCCGATCCGCCCGCACCAGCACAATCGGCGGAATCGTCAGGCCGATTTGTTTGGCCGTTTTGAGGTTGATCACCAGCTCAAACTTCGCCGGCCGCTCGACTGGCAGATCGGCGGGCTTTGTACCCTTCAGGATCCGGTCGACGAAGTAAGCCGCGCGCCTGTGCATGCCCGGATAGCTTGGCCCATAAGACATCAAGCCGCCGGCCTCGACCAGCTCCACATACGCGTGCACGCCCGGCAAGCGGTTTTGAAGGGCGAAATCCATGATGCGCGCGCGGTTGTGCAGGAAGAGACGATCCGCCAATACAAACAACGCACCTGGGCGGTCTTTGAGAATGACTGCGAACGCTTTGTCCAGCTCCTTTGTATCTTTCACCCCAAGGGAGAGCACTTTTATCTGTAATCCGTGAGCCGCGGCCTGTAATTCCTTCTCGGATACCACCTGGAATGGGCTCGCCGGATTCCACAGGACGGCGATGTGCGAAACTTTGGGAACCACTTCTCTCAGCAACTCCAACCGCTTTCCTTCCAAATCCGATGCGATCGAAGTCAATCCGGTGATTTTTCCACCGGGGTGAGCGAGGCTTTTGATGAGCCCCGTGCCCACCGGGTCTCCGACGGCGATCATGACCAAAGGAATGTTTGGTGCGGCCTTTTTAACGGCGAGCGAGGCTGGCGTGCCGGCGGTAACAATTAGTTCGACCTTTGAGGCGATCAGCTCGGCGATGAGTGCGGGAAAGCGCTCGTACTGTCCCTCGGCCCATCGCCACTCAATGACGATGTTTTTACGTTCGAAATAACCGTGGTTGCGCAACCCTTCGCGAAAGGGGCCGATGAGATTTTCCTCGAAGGCAGGTGTCGAGTTTCCCAGAAACCCGACTCGGCGCACTTTTCCCTGCGGCTGGGCTCGGGCTGGAAAGCTCAGTGCCATGAGCAAAGCGCAGACGAGAAGCACATATTTCCGATTTTCAAATCTTCGATTAGCTTCCGAGCCGGCCACGCGATTCTCGCAGCAACAGAAAACAAACCGAATTCGAAATGTCTTGCGCATTTGTTTTCTCGAATTGAATATCAAATTGCCTGTTCTGACTCACTGCGCCCCAATTACCTGATGACCCTGTCCGCTCGCGCCAGCACTTTCTGCGGAATCGTCAGGCCGATCTGCTTCGCCGTCTTCAGATTAATCACGAACTCGAACTTGGTCGGTTGCTCCACCGGCAGATCGGCAGGCTTCGTGCCTTTTAGAATCTTGTCAACGTACAAAGCAGCGCGCCGGTCTAAGTCGGCCAAACTCACCCCGCA
>JAICHC010000590.1 GCA_025922795.1 Candidatus Binatia bacterium
ACAATATAGCGTTCAATGCCTGGTTCTGCGTGGAGGCACTCACATGCAATTCGCTGGCGAGGCTTGAAAGGAACTTCGCAATCTCTTTTTCACCCATCTCGGCCGGATGCCGTTTACTGTGAAAGAAAATGAATCGCTTGACCCAGTGAACGTAGCTCTCTTCAGGTTTAGAACTATAATGCCGCGTGCGGATCGCTTGCCTGACCTGATCGAGCAGCTTGGGTTTCAACGCGCTTGGCCGCGTCTCAACGCTAGCTTTGACATTCAACTCGCCGTCAATCACGGCAACCGTGAGGTTTCTGAGGCTGTGCGTGTTGACGTTATTTATCATAACGACTCTCCTTTTCATTCCGCATATCGCAGCACTGCCGTCTTCTTCGATGGCTTCGTTGAGCGTTCATGGCGGTGAACAACGAAATGACAGGACGAAATTGCGCAGTGGATAACGATGGGCAGGCTTCCGCTCACACTGCATTGAAGCGTTCCAAACGTTCAAGCCGGTCAAATAGTTCAAATCGTTCGGACCATCCGCAAAAAAGCAGTTTAAGGTTTTAAGCACTTAACAATAATTCGCTCGTTGTTCTTAAACGACTTGACCGCTTTCGATGACTTGGACTCCGGGATTTTTGCCGCACCGCGTTCAATTTCCTAGAACTCATATACTGAAAATAATTTCAGTAATCAATGCGCGGCGATTTACGCGGGGTTCAATCGTCGCATTCCCTGTGGCTCCGAGCCGAGCGCGATCCTCCCGATCAATAAATCGACGCGTCGATTCGATAGAAAGATTGATCGAAACCGGCCTCTGAGTTTACTTGACTTAAAGGTGCGTTGTGGTTAAGAAAGTTCCTGCCGAAGGCAAGCCGCCCAATCGGCGGATTAGCCTCGGGGTTGCCGACTCGTCAAGAGCCGGTTTTTTTTTGCTCGCCCAATTGTCCGGCGGAAAACGATGCGATCTTTTTTCAATATGAAGTTTATGCCGACATCATGTTTCCCTATTCTCTTGCCATTATTCTTCTAGCGCCGCTGCTGGCGGGCCTCGTCCTCGGGCTGCTCGGGCGCGGTATCAGCATGAAAGCGGGCCGCATCGGCGTGGCAGCCGAAGTCTTCGCGCTGACGCTATCGCTCTTGCTTTTGTTCGAGGTCATCGCCGGCGGCCCTCGCATCATCCAAATGGCCGAGTGGGCCGCCGGTCTTCAATTCGCTTTCTATATCGACCGCCTTTCGGCCGTAATGCTGGTCCATATCGCGCTGATCAGTATTCTGATCCACACCTTTTCCATCCGCTACATGCAGCAGGAAAGGGGTTACGCCCGATTTCACAGTTTACTTGCCTTCACGACTTTCACGCTGTTCGGCATGGTGTCGAGCGGCAATCTGCTGATGTTGCTCGTCTTCTGGCAGCTTTTGAGCTGGCTGCTGCCGCTGCTTTCCCACAACTATCAGCATCTACCCACCGTGCGGGGCGCTTTCAGGACATTTATCATGCAGCGCGCGGGCGACGCTGCGTTTCTCGCCGCCGTCGTTCTCGCTTACGGCTGGTATGGAACGCTGGATTTGCAGCAGCTCTTCGCGCGCGCCGCAGCGGCCGACATCCTCGTAACACTCTGGCCCGGCGGTCTCGAGATCAGCGCGGCGACTGCCGTAACCTTTTTGATCTTCATCGGCGCTATGGCGAAGTCGGCGCAGTTTCCTTTACACATGTGGCTGCCCGATTCCCTGTACGCGCCGACGCCGGTTCATGCCCTTCTGCATGCCGGGATCATCAATGCCGGCGGCTTTCTCCTGGCCCGCCTCGCACCGCTCTACGGCTTGAGTCCGGCCACGCTCCATCTGGTCTTTGCGGTGGGAATGCTCACCACGCTTCTCGGCTCCTCCATGATGCTCGTCCAAAGCGACATCAAAAAAACTCTCGGCTACTCCACCATCGGACAAATGGGTTTTATGATCATGGAATGCGGCGTCGGCGCCTATGGCCTGGCGATCTTTCATCTGATCGCTCACGGCCTGTTCAAGGGCTCGATCTTTTTGAACTGCGGCTACGTGATCCATGCAGCGCGCAAAGAGCCGAGATTTCCGCCCAAACACGAGGCCGTCGACAACGAAGAGTTTTCCAGCCTCACCTGGCTGACTGGCTTTGTCACAACCTTGATCCTGCCGCTGGTCATCGTGCTCGCGGCTCATGGCATCTTGAACATTCCGCTCAGAAGCTCCCAGGGAACGGCGATCTTTCTTTTTTTCGGTTGGGCCACCTCGTCCCAGGCGATTCTGACTCTCTATCGCCTCCGCGCGGTCGCCTCCTGGAAAGTCGCCGTCAGTATGCTTTCCATCCTGTTCGTCGTGGTCCTAACCTACCTGCTGGCCGCGGAAAGCTTTACCCACTTTCTGTTTCCGGCTCCGGGGGAAGTCGCCGCTCACTTCAAGGCCGGCGCTCTGCCGGTGCCCGTGTTCGATCTTCTGATTGCGGTATTTGCGCTGGTAATCATCTTCGGTTGGTACTTGATTTATGCGAAGAGTCATGGTCGCGCGCTACAGACGCCGGAGTGGCTCAACACGCTGCAAGTTTGCCTTTATCTATTTTTGCTCAACCGCCTCTATCTCGATGCTTTGTCCATCCAGCTCCGGACTTTGGTCGCGAGCGGTGTGAATCGCCTGAACGCGAGCAAATCTTTCTCCTTTGTTGCCGCTTCCATCGCCGTCGTGGCAGCCGTGTCCTTCGCCGCCCATCCGCCGCCACTGCTCGCAACGAAATTGGCCGCGATGGCGTTGGTGGCTCTGCTAATGCCGCTGTTTCCGCTGCATGCTGTTTACGTTGCGGCGCTCACGCGCACGACGGGTTTTCTGGCCGCTGCTCTCGCCGTGCTGATGCCCGCGGCGGGCATGTTCGGCCTGGCCAATCTTTTGCCGCAAATTCCCGCTCAGGTTCTTCCGGCGATAAGCGTCCTCGCCCTATTCGGCGCGCTCTACGGATCGCTCAAAGCTTTGGCGCAAACCAGAGTGCCCCACTTGTTAGCCTATGCCGGCCTCACCTTCTTTTCGACGTTCTGGTGGCATGCCGCCGTGACCGGAGCGCTAGCCGTCCAGGCGGTCGTCTATAGCGCCGCGGTAGTCCTGTTCATCGTTGCGCTGCTGCTTGCCTGGCAGCGCATGTCGAGACGCTACGGGGATCTCACGCTGGAACGGATGCACGGACTGGCGCGACCGATGCCACG
>JAICHC010000591.1 GCA_025922795.1 Candidatus Binatia bacterium
GGACCCCAGTGATCAAGTTCGTCCTTTAGAAAAATAGCGACCGTTCGGACGCGCAGTGCGCAGGCAAGATGCACCGGGCCGCTATCGCACGCGACGAAGACATTGCAATGAGCGACGAGCGACGCAAACGCTCGAACATCGGGCTCGAATATAGTCCGCGCGGCGCCCCCCAGTTCCCGCTGAAAATACGCGACCAGCTCTTTCTCTTCCGGGCCAACAAAAGTGACCAGCTGCGCTCGTGCGCCGAGCAGCCGGTTAGCGAGTCCTAGAAAATTTTCTCGGGCCCAACGTTTGCCTCGGCGCTTTCGCCCGCCGACGAAAATACCGATAATCGGAGCTTCGTTACCGAGAATTAGCGTTTGCATCCTAGATCTGCCCTGTTCGATCTCCGCGGGTAACAAGATCAATCTCGGGTAAACCCGCCGACTTTGCAGCCCCAAAGAGCCGATCAATTCGGGAAGAGTGCGATATTTGTTTTTTGTATCCGGCCGATCAAGCCGGACATTGAACCAGCGGTCCCACTTTCCTCGCACTCCGACGCGCAGGCGGGCGGCTGAGAACCCGACGATGAAGGAACCTAACGCAGCGCTCGAGCCGCTCGCATCGAAGGCCAGGTCATATCTTATCTGGAGGATCTTTTTCAGCAGCACGAGATAGGACCAGCTTGCCCGGGGAAAACTTCGATAAACTTCGAAGTGACTGTCGATCGGCAGTTTTTCAAAAAGTGCTTTGGACAGGCTCGATCCGACAAAGTCGATTTGCGCGTCGGGGAAATTTTCGCGTAACAACAGGATCGCCGGGGTGGCGAGTATCGCATCTCCCATGCGAAAGAGACTCCGGACTACGAGGATTCTCTTGATTTGCTCCGACCGAAAATTCATCCCCTGATCACTCGCAGCCGGGGTCATCGCATTCACGGCCTTCATGACAAGATTTCGGATGCTTCGATCCAAGCAATAGCGAAACGCCAGGCTATTATTTCTTTTCACTCCCAATCCTCCCGGAACACCGATGCATTGACAAACTTTTACCTGGCACCGGAAGCGAAGTAACGCGATTGCGTTGCTGGGAGCTTTCCACAGGATTACATTTCTGAGAGGTTGGAAAACTAAGCGGCGGGGAGCAGCGGCAAATACACGGAAAACAGAGAGCCGCCGCTCGGATTCGGAGCGGCTTCGACCTGCCCGTGGTGTGCCTGGACTACCGCTTTGACGAGACTGAGTCCCAGCCCGAGACCTCGTTGTGAACGGCTCTTATCGCCGCGGTAAAGCCGATCCCAGATCCGGGGAATTTCATCGATCGGTATTCCGATCCCGTTGTCTTTAACGCGTACCACGGCTTGCTGTCCTTGGGTGTACGCTTCTATGTCGATGCGACCGCCGATCGGAGTGTATTTGACGGCGTTGTCGACGAGATTGGCGAGCACCTGCCGCAGTCTGGCGCGATCGGCTCGCAGGTAGAGATCGGGCGGGGCGTTGGTCGAAAGCTTAATACTCTTCTCCTCGGCGACGTAATCGTAGAGTTCCACAACCTCGTTGATCAGTGCCGCCAGGTCGATATTTTCAAGCGACAACTTCATCGTTCCGGTCTCGGCTTCGGAGACGTCCATCAGCGTATTGAGCATCGTCATGATCCGTTCGGATTCTTCCAAGCAATCTGCGAGAGCCTCACGGTAACCTTCGCGGTCGTCGCCCAATCGCAGAGCCTCCTCAGCCGTTCCTCTAAGACGCGTCACCGGCGTGCGGAGATCGTGCGCCACGTTGTCCAAGGCATCCTTCATTCCCCGGATCAAAACCTCGATCTTCTCCAACATCTGGTTGAACAACAGCGCCAGCTCATTCAACTCATCCCCCGTCCTATTGCCCGGAACCCGTGTATCGAACCGGCCGGTATCAACGATCGATCGTGCAACGCCACTTAGGTTGCGAATCGGGCGAAGCGCGCGATGGGCAAGCCATGCTCCTCCGGCAAAGCCGACGAGCGCCATAGGGATGATCGTGGCCAACAACGTGTCACGAAAATGCTGGAGGACATCGCCTCGATCCTGAATGCTCTTGCCCACCTGCAGGAGCTTATTGTCGTGCAGTCGTGCCGACATCACTTCCAGCAAATCACCGTCTCGTCTGGAAGTGTAATAGTGCCACTGTCCCTCCAGCAGTTGATCTTGCGGGCGCCTAAGGTCGAAGTGCTCCCACAACCGCGGGTTGCTCAAGAATAAAGTTGCGTTGGCTGTATCAACGACCCTGACGAAAAATGAGTTCCGCCGGCTCGGATTTGCCTGTTTGGCGCTTGCGGCTTTAACCGCTTCGATTCCGCCGTTTTCCGCAAGCGCAGCGTACTTTGTGAGTTCAGCGTTGATCTCTGCACGCTTGTCTCGAATGGCGGAAAACACGAATAGATAGGAAAGAACCGACAACATTAAAAAACTAAGAATGAAAATTGCCGAGTACCAGAAGGTGAGCCGGAAGGCGAGCGTATTTTGAAAACGTTCAGGAAGTTTTAAGCGCATAGCCCACTCCCCGGTGGGTTTGAATCAGCTTTTTCTCGAATTGGCGGTCGACTTTGTTGCGCAAGCGCGACACCAGCACATCGACGACGTTGGTCAGCGGATCAAAGTCGTACCCCCACACATGTTCGAGAATCATCGTTTTGGAAACCACCCTGCCGGGGTTTCGCATCAAATATTCCAACAGCGCGAACTCGCGTGGTTGCAGGTCGATGCGGCTTCCCGCGCGCGTGACTTCGCGCGCCAACAAGTCGATGGCCAGATCACCGGTGACAAGCCGGGTGGGCTCGGTTTCGCGGCTTGCCCTGCGAATCAGTGCCTGGACCCGCGCCAACAACTCGACGAAGGAAAACGGCTTCGTCAAATAATCGTCGCCGCCGGCCTGCAGCCCTTTGACCCGGTCGTCGACGCTGCGCCTGGCGCTCAAAATCAACACCGGCGTCAGCACTTTTTTTTTTCGCAGATCTTCAATCAGACTCAGACCGTCGAGCTTCGGCAACATCAGGTCCATCACCGCGGTGTCGTACGGATGCGCCAGCGCCAACTGCAGCCCGTCTTCGCCGTTTTCCGCCTGATCGACGGCGAATCCGGCTTCTTTTAAACCGCGCGCCACAAAGGAAGCGATCTTTTTGTCGTCTTCAACTACCAGGATACGCATCAGTCACCATCCAAGTTGGCATTCCGGCGGAAAAAACGCAA
>JAICHC010000592.1 GCA_025922795.1 Candidatus Binatia bacterium
CACGAGCAGATCGCCGTGACGCGTGTGGAGGATTGTTTGCTTTCCCCAGGCCAGTTCGGTGACTTTGTCGATGCGCGTGCAGTCAAAAAGGTCCGCCGTGTGGTTGGCCGTGACGGCTTGCGTAGTTGGCGAAAAGCACTTCAGCGTCGTCATATCGAAGTGATCCATGTGCGCGTGCGACAATAGCACAAGATCGATCCGGGGAAGTTGATCGACGGTGAGTGCTGGAGCGATCAAGCGCTTGGGACCGACGGTGCCGAGGCGCAAGTCCACGCCGACGCGCCTGAATAGAACAGGGTCGGTCAAAATGTTAACGCCAAAGAAGTTTACCAGAACCGTGGAGTGTCCGAGCCATGCCGCGGTGATGTTATTGTCGGACCAATGGCCCGGCGTGGGCCGGTGCTTTGGCTTGAGTATGCGGCGGCTGGACTCCGCCACGATTCCGCGAAACACGCGGGCGCCTAACACATCGGAACAACCCGCCCAATAGCCGGCTGTGCCGAGAAAACCCGCCGTCAAAAATTGACGGCGCGACACTTTAAAATTCGGTGCTCTTTTCAACGCTCAATAAAAAATCGGGCGGGAATTTACTTTTTGCAACTGCTCGTCGCAAGAAATTGCACGAAAAATTTCGCTGCTCTGGCGTTTGTCCTATTTTGTCTTACACACCGCTTTCCGCACCGCGCAAATCTGCTGCAACAGACCCGCCATTTCCGCCAGTGGAATCATATTGGGGCCGTCGCTCAGGGCGGCATCGGGATTCGGATGCGTTTCAATGAACAACCCGTCCGCACCCGCTGCAACCGCACAACGCGCCAGCACCGGCGCAAATTCTCTCTGTCCCGCAGATTTGTCGCCCCCGCCACCGGGAAGCTGCACCGAATGGGTGGCGTCAAAAATTAGCGGCAGGCCAAATTGCCGCATAATTGGAATCGAACGCATGTCCGCCACGAGGTTGTTATAACCAAACGTCGTGCCACGCTCGGTCACCATAAACCGCTTTTCGCCGGCCTCCGCCGCCTTGGCCACCACTTGTCCCATTTCGACCGGAGACAAAAACTGCCCCTTCTTCAAGTTGACGATCCGTCCTGTCCGAACGGCGGCGTGGATCAAATCCGTCTGCCGGCACAAGAAAGCGGGTATCTGAAGCACGTCGACGACTTCGGCTGCCGTCTCCGCCTCCTGCTCCGTATGAACATCCGTTAGCACTGGCACACCCACCTCACGGCGCACTTTTGCGAGCACGCGCAACCCATTCTTCAGACCTGGGCCGCGAAATGACTTTGAGGAAGTGCGATTGGCCTTATCGTAACTGGCCTTAAAAATGTAAGTAATACGCAGTTTCCGGCAGATTTCACGCAAGGACTTAGCGACGATAAGACACAACTTTTCGCTCTCAATGACGCAAGGGCCGGCAATCAGAATGAGCCGTTTGCGTTCATGGATCTCCTGCCAAAGTCTCTCGCTCGGATCTGGCACTTACTTGTAAGGTGGTTTTGCCACGCCCGCCAAATAACCGAACCGCGCACGAAACGTCTCGGGAGACATATTCACCACTTCAGCCAGTCGGGATAACTGGTCGAAATCATCAAAATCACTCCGCTCCAGCCGAATCATGTAACGGCGCGCGCACTCAAAAGCCTCGCCCTCCACATTCACTTTGCGGACCTGCATTCGTTTGGTCACGGGATCGAGCATCTCCTCAAAGGGCAGCACCTGCATCCGGCCACCGACGAAGCTGATGATCCCGCCATACTTGGCCGCTTGCTCGGAGCGGATGAATTTCACCGCGGCGTAACCGAGATCGCGCGTATACTCGGCATCGAACGGAATCGGATCAGCGCTGCGCAACTCGTACCCGAGATCCTTGTCAATCAAGGCCGTTTTCAGTCCCAGGTTTTTAAGTTGCTCGACAAGCAAATCCTTCAACATTCGGCCAAATTCAATTTCACCCAGGCGCAAGTGACCATGCTCATCACGTGTGACTTTCCCGTATTGACCGATCTGACCGGCGTTTACAGCCGCCAGGAGCGATTTCTCCCCGATGGCTTCAATCAAGCCCTCCGCCAGCACCACAACGCCGTACTGCGAACCCTCGCATTTGCGTTTGATGATCGAGCCGACAATGGTGTCACACAATTCATCGAGCGTAATCGTCCGGCCGAGAAATTCCTCTGGAATGATGGTGAGCGTGACGGCCGCCGCTTTTCCAATGCCAAGCGCCAGGTGTCCGGCCGCGCGGCCCATGCTAATAATCAGATACCAGCGCGAGGTGGTCTTGGCGTCTTCCGCGAGGCTGCGGACGATCTTCACTCCATGATGCCGCGCGGTTTCAAAACCGAACGTCGGCGTCGATCCTGGCAGCGGCAGATCATTGTCGATCGTTTTAGGCACATGCGCGACTCGGATAAGTCCACCGGCCTGCTTGTAAACCTGGCTGGCTGAATAAGCGGTGTCATCGCCACCGATGCTCACCAGCGCCTTGACATTAAGCTCGCGCAGCACCGATAGAACATTCTTCATGTCCGACTCGGATTTAGTCGGATTGGTTCTTGAGGTGCCAAGGATCGAGCCGCCTCGCAGATGGATGCCAGTAACGTCATTTATCCCCAGCGGTTTGATATGCGTTGCGTCGCCTTGCGCCAGCCACTTGTAACCGTCTCGAAATCCAATGACTTCGTAACCCTGGTTAGTGGCCTCGATGGTGGTCGAAGTGATTACCCCGTTAATACCCGGCGCCGGACCGCCGCCCACCAGCAGTCCCAACCGCCCTAAATTGAAATCAGTTGCCATTCGTATTGTGCGTTAAAGCCGCAGAATTCAAGCTCTGCTGCGGCTTACAACACCGCAAAGTCGTAGCGGAAACCGCGCCAAAAAGCGAGTGAAATGTCGATGGCTGGGATTTGCCGCCTTGCGCTTGTCTCGCGTAACCCGTGAGGCTAACTTTAAGCCGTGAAGACCGTTACAGTCGCTCAAGCGCAGGCCAATCTTCCCGCATTACTTCGCGTCGTTGAAGCCGGAGAAGAGGTCAAAGTCTTGAGAAAGAAAAAGGCGGTCGCCAAAATCGTGCCCCTGAACGGCGTTCGCAAAAAGGTCAACTGGTCCGAGACATGGGCCAAAGTCGACGCCATTTTCAGTGGCAAAAAGGCTCTTGGCAAACCCGGCAGCCGAATTGTCATCGAAAGTCGAAGATGACAGTTTA
>JAICHC010000593.1 GCA_025922795.1 Candidatus Binatia bacterium
CCGGGCCGACGGAGCCGACCACCATCTTCTTGAACGCGCCGCGCAAAGACCCGTCGGTTTTCTCTTCCACCCCGACACGAAATAAATGGTCCACCTGGGCGCCGTTGGTGAAGAGAGCTATGTCCGTTTCACCGTTCAGGATTCCTTGGATCGCCGCCCGCAGCGGTCCAAGATCTTCCGGCAGCGCCCAACGATACACGGGTATCGCTGTCACCTGCGCCCCGCGGCTTTCCAGCGCCGCAACCAGCGCGCGATTGGGAATGCCGTATTCCTGAACCGCGATCCGCGCAGCCCGGAGATCCGTAGCGAGGTCAAGACTAGTGAGCACTTCGCGCCAGGTGTTCGGCTCCGGCACAACGACAGCCGGTGCCAAGCCCAACTCTTTGAGCGCGGCGATGGGTTTGGGTCCACGCGCCACGAGCCGAGTTTGCCGCAAAGCCGATAGAATTTTTTCCTGTGGATATCGAGTTAGCAGCGCTTCGTTCAAGGTCCGCGTGCCAACGCCGGTCATGAGAATCAGTAGATCGAACATTCCTGATTCGAGTTGCGGCAAGAGATCGAGGGCGACGCGGTTCTCGCTGAGTGGGACCTCGCGCATGCAAGGCGCGGTGATCGGCTCGCCGCCATAGCGGCGAATAAGCTCCGCCATCTCCTTGGCGCGCCGGCTCTCGAAGAAGACGATTTTTAAACCTTTTAGATTCCTCCTTGCATTTGAATCCATGGAATTGTCGTTCTTCGCGTACAAACCCGCGACATCGCCCGCGCCGGCTATGCCAAAGTTACCACCAGTTCTTTCAGCAGGACCAAGCGCGCTTCAGTCACATCGCCGCGAATCAAAAGCTGGCGAACCTCGCCGCTGAGACCCTTGCGCCAGCTTTCGAATGGCACGCTGATGGACCGTTGCCTCAATTCATCTCTGACCTCCGCCGCCAGTTTTGCCAACAGTTGATACTCGCCGGTGAAATACAATTCCAATTCTTCGCGAATGGCGCGCGCCAGCGCCGGACTGTGGCCGCCGCTCGACACCGCCACCGCAAGATCGCCGCGGCGCAAGACCGACGGCAGGATGAAGTCGCAATGCGCCGGATCATCGGCGGCATTGACCCAAACACCGCGTTCTCGGCCTTCGTTGTACACCGCTGCGTTCATTTCCGCATCGTTGGTGGCGATGAAGGCAAGCTCATAACCGGCCAAATCTCCCGGCCGATACAGTCTTGCCGCAAGACCCAACAAATTCTCCTTCGACCAGCGCGCGATGGTCTCGCTTATGTCGGGGCTGATCACCGTCACCGCCGCGCCCACTTCCAAAAGGGCGGCGATTTTGCGTTCAGCGACCGGACCGCCGCCGATCACCAGGCAACGGCGGCCGGTCATTTCGACAAAGATTGGAAAATAGCTCATCTGAACCCTTTCGCGACCCGTCAACCTGCGGAAGCACTTCCTTTTCCAAACCTAACCCGCGACGCAGGTCCCAGACAAACAATCCAACGCCAAAAACATCCATGTCGAACGCCCGCGAGAGCAGTTCTTCCGTCGAGAAGCGCTCCAAGTCATCGTCCAACTCGGACCCATGTTCTCTGGCTGGAGACATTTCGCGCCTGCCTTTGTTTGAGAGGAACGAGCGCCAACCGCGGCGCCACGCGATCATACCTGCCGCGACGTGTCGAGCGATATTGTTCATAGTCAATTGCGCGACACTACCTACCCGTCTCAGCGCGCCGAATGGTCAGCATTATCTGATCGCAATTGCCTGGAATCGGCCCGAACGGCATGGAGCGTTGTCGGTTTTATCTCGGCGTTTGCCGTCAGTGATTTCTCCCGAGCGTCTCGGCGATGATTTCAAGTCTCCAGACGCACTTCGATTGAATTTTCCCCCGGACGCGCCGTAAAACTGCCGATCACCTGCTCTTCTGGCTTAAACCAGCGGAGCGCCCCGCTCAATTCGACAACCTTGCCTAGGACAATTACGGCGGGCGATTTAAGCCGCGCCGCTCGTTCGACGATATTGTCGAGCGTTCCTATCACGCTTTCCTGCGCTTGCGTGGTGCCCCAGCGAATCGCCGCCGCGGGCGTTTCCGGCGAGACGCCGCCGCGAAGCAAGTCAGCCACGATCTGCGGCAGGTTTTTTACACCCATCAGAATCACCAGCGTGTCCACGGCGCGCGCCAACTTTGCCCAGTCAACGGCCGACTTTGCGTTGCCTGCCGGATGACCGCTGACCACCGCGAAAGACGAGGCGTAACCGCGATGAGTCAGCGGTATACCGGCGTAAGCCGGCACGGCAATCGCTGAACTGACACCGGGAACGATCTCGAAGGGAACGTTCGCCTCGGCCAGAACCGATGCCTCTTCGCCGCCGCGTCCGAACACGAACGGATCACCGCCCTTGAGCCGAACAACGTCGTAACCCATGCGCGCATAATCGACGAGAGCGTCGTTAATCTCTTCTTGGGCGATGCAATGTTGCCCGGCATGTTTACCGACGTAAACTTTAATCGCCGCCCGGGAGGCCTCCGCCAAGATCGCCGGGCTCACCAGATCATCATAGACGACGACATCAACAGCGCGCAGCAACTCCAGCCCGCGCACCGTCATCAGCCCGAGGTCGCCCGGCCCGGCGCCAACGAGATAAACTCTGCCTATAGACATAAGGTTCTCTCCGTTGTTCTTAGGCTGGCTCATTTTGGAAGCCATCCTTGGACTCGCCTACTTTGGGCTGCAGGCCTTCCAGCGCCTTGCTCAGATCGATCGTGGCGGAGGTGCTGACATGCACGTTCAAGCGCTGCCGCGGGTCGCTGTTGCGCTCGATACTCACCTCGGCGTCGCCGAATAACTGCTTGGCGAAAGATTCGATGTCGCCTTTCAACTCGTCAAAGGATTCCGCAGAATTGACGCCGAGCAGCCGATCATTGAGGGAAATCACGGCTTCTTTCGCCGAGAATCGCAACTTCCCGCGCAACGCCGGCTCCTCTTCGAGCTTGCGGCAGTTTTCTAACGCGGAACGAAAGACCGTTCGGAGCCTTTCCTGGTTCGAACCGCTCAACCGGCTTTTTTGACTGAAAAGGAGCCCGCGCTGACCGCCGCTTTCGTCGATGCTCACGTTTGCATGGTTGGCGACCAGGACGATACCCGGCCCAGCTTGCATATGGCTGTAATCGGCGACGTCGTGATAAATCCCGTCGGTGGCCTGGATCCAGCC
>JAICHC010000594.1 GCA_025922795.1 Candidatus Binatia bacterium
CGATGATGGTGATCACGGCTCCAATGATCAGGCCCCAAATGCCATACTTAACTTTTGCTGCGGTGACGGGTTGCATTGCTCCATCCTCTCTTCTGTTTCCTTACAACATCTCGTTGATTGTCAGAAGATAGCAGATCAGCGATGCCATGACATACCGATGCTGCACAGTTATCGCTTCGAATTGATGCGAGCCTGGCCGGTATTGAGCATGCCGGTAAGCTGATCGAGGCTCAGCTGCTCGCCGCCCTCCACACGGTGCGCCCGGTCGGCGCCATCGGCAACCCATTGGGTCAGCTTGGCGCGACTGAACAGCAGCTTCCTGCCGAGCTTAGCATATGGGATGGTGTCGTTTTTCACCCGGGTATAGATGGTTTTCTTTGATACCTTGAGGAGCGCCGCCGCCTCATCGACGTCGAGAATGTCTCCGTTCTTGATCGTCGCCGGCGCTGATTTTATAAAAGCGGTCTGCTGCGGCTCACGCTTCTTGCGTAGTGGCATGGAGGGATCCCTTTATGTGGAAGATGGCGGCATACCATGGTAGGTACCTCCCTTTTTCGCGGCAGTATGCGGAAACCAGTGCTATTTTGGCTGAAAACGTGTGGGCATGCAAAGTACGGTTAATTCCGATGTCAGTCGATTGATGGATATCAAGAATGGCGTACGAAAATCGATATCGATGCATAGGGACGACCTACTGACCCTTCCAGTTACCCTGATCATCGTAATTCAATGACCTTCGAAGACCGTCCCCAGCGCCTTGCGCCAGCGCCTTATCTCTGGCGTGCGGTACGCGACACGTCCGCCGACGCACTGGCCCACCCAACGGCGGCGCGGGGTGAAGACGATGCGCCACATCGCCGCCGGGGTATTCCAAGGGGGTTGTGCTCCGGCGGGGCCGGCGCTAAAATGGCGTTTGAAAATCCTATTCGTCGAGTGCACGATGGCCGGTTCCCGGTCGCGCCAGGATGGCCGGGGCATGTTCGCCGGCGCCTCAGCGACCGGCGTCGACACCGGCGCAGCGTCCGGCAGCATAGGCGATTCGTCTTGCGGTAGGATGTCGGCCAGGTCCTCGGCGCTCACGTCTGCTGCGACCGGCTTCGCGGCGTTGCGCTGGCGCGCGATCGACTGGGCGTGACGGTGATCGCTGTTGCGCGTGGGTTTTGAGTTCGGTATCATGATATCGATTCCCTTCTAGTAGGGGTTTCGCGTGAGGCTCGTGACACCGGTTTAGCGGCTAGGGTCACGGGCCTTTTATTTTGACTAGACGCGTATTATACTAAGTGTTATAGTCAAAAACAATAAATTTTGCTATGTAACCCTTATTTTTTTATATAGGATTAGTATAGATATGAGCCAATTGGGAAGACGCATCAAAAAGGCGCGTCTGCGGCGGGGTTGGACCCAGTCGTTGTTGGCGGAAGAGTCCGGCGTGCCGCAGCCGCTCGTGTCGCGCCTGGAAAGCGGCAAACAACCGGACGTCACGACCGAAGTCGCGAAACGCTTGGCCGTGGCGCTGGGCATTTCGATTGACTGGCTGGTCGACACCTGGGGTGGCCTCGATGACGAAAAGACCGCGGCGGGGATGATGAAAGACTAACACATAGAAGCACAGAATACCGGAGACTCTGATGTCTGAAGAATACGTCGGCAAAGATCAGTTCGGCGAATTCGTCAAGCGCATGGAGCAAGGCTTTGCGCATGTAGATCAGCGCTTTTCGCAGGCTGACCAGCGATTTGACGAGATGATCCGGCGTTTCGACGGCTTACAGGCCGATATTCGGCAGATGCGCAATTGGCTTGTCGGGCTTTACGGCATCGTTGTCTTTGGATTTATCGGGGCAATTTTTTTGAGCATCATCAAAAGCGCGGCTGACAAGGGAACACCTTGACGGTCATCAACACGGAAACACAGAAGCACTGAAACCATGGAATTGAGCTACGCTGGTCCGTGCAGTTACCGCGATGGTTTAGACCGTCTGTGCCGCTGCGACCTGTACGTCTACCGCGACGAGGACGCCGCGGTGGTGGTGGCCAGCGAGCGCGAGGACAATCCCGGGGCCTCGATTACCAACACCTACGAGGATCTGGCCACGGGCGTGTGGCAGAAGTTCGGGTTGCGCGTGGATCAGGTCACGTGGATTGAGCACTACGGCGCCCAGGCCTATGGCGTACGGATCGATGAAACGTTTGACTGGGTCACACTCGAGCGGCAGGGCGACCGCCTCGTGTCGCTCCAGTGGCGTCCGGGCAGCCGTTCGCTGCTGTCAGGCTCCTGGAAGAACAGGAAGACTAAAGCTATGGTGGACCGTAGGCAAACATCTATGCAAAATTCCAGGTTGACCGCCGGAACGTGCGATAATCTGTGATGGCGTTTAGCTTCTTGCCCCTTGGTTCGCGCACTAGTCTTGGCACTGATTTTCAGGGCGTTATCGAGGTTTTGGGAGTTTCTCTAGGGCTATGCCGAAAGTGTACTTCTTGCACGGCATGGCAAGTTAAATGGTTCTTCCTGAGTGGACACAAGGATGTCGGGGGTGTCAGCCAGATCACCTCAGATGCCCTTTTTTCGGCATCGTTGGGCTGGCGGAAAACCGACTCACGAGGTACTCTCTTTATCGAGAATGATGGTGCAGCGCTCGTACCGTCCTGATGCACGCGTCCTGAGGAGGAGATCAAATGGGTGATGCCAATCTCGGTTTACTAGTTCTCTTAAGTGTTCCGGTTGCATTCGCTCTGTTGATTTTAGTGTTGAGACTCCATAATCGTCGCTCTGCTTCTCGTGCGAGTCATACAGAATTACTGCACAGTCGCGGGTCATATGCCGAGCGTCGGCGAGAAATAATGACCAGAGCACAGCATCAGGGGCGTGGCCATGGCGGTGGGGGCGTCATGTAACGATTACATTGCCTCCTAAGTGGCACCGTACGACACCTTCTCTATATTAAGACCTAGATGGGATGATGTGCGGATCGGTACGATACGATAGATGTGACAAAAATCGTCCCTCTATTTGTCTGAAAAAGAATGCATTAATTCAAAACCGTAACTTTCTGTCCAAATGCGCCCGCTGGTCCTTAAGGCGCTGTTCAGCTTTAGTACCACCCTCGATGCTCTCGGGCCGCAGGACGTGAGCGGGCTGGAGCGGGCGCGCGACAATGCCGTGGCCTTTACCGCGGAGGTGGTGCAGCGCCTC
>JAICHC010000595.1 GCA_025922795.1 Candidatus Binatia bacterium
CTCCACTTACAGCTTTAAGTCCGTCGACGGCGGCATCGGCAAGTACGGCGTGCTTGCCCTGCGCGTCACGTCCGACGTTGTTCAAGAGCAACAGATTCGCGGCACCGTCCGGTTGGAAAAGCTGCCGCTCGCGGGCAAGGGAATGTTTGTTGGCTTGGTGCAACTTTTTAGCGCGGAAACCGGAGAGCTATTGGCGATCATGCCCGATGGTCTGATTCAACAGACCCGCGTCGGTGTAACCAGCGCGCTTGGCATGAAAGTCATGGCGCGGAAAAACTCGCAGGTGTTGGGGCTCATCGGTTCGGGCGGTCAGGCAAAAGCTCACTACCGCTTTATGACCGCGATCATGCCGTTTAAGAAAGTCAAAGTGTTTAGCCCCGACCCGGAGCATCGAAAAGCGTTCGTTGAAGAAATGGCGCGAGAAACCGGAGTTCCCGGAGAGCCGGTCGATAGCGCAGAACAAGCCACCCGGGAATGCGATGTCGTGTGCAGCGCCACCAACTCCTCGCAGCCGGTGGTCAAGCTCGCCTGGCTCGCGCCCGGCATGCACTACAATTCGATTCGGGAATTCGAGACCGACCTTGCTGTCCTAGAGAAATGCGATGTGATCGCCATTCACACGAATTTCGGAGGTATCCAGCATTACCAGCCTCCGGGCATCGTTGACGACATGCCCGGCGTGCGGCGCGAAAAACCGCGCAACTGGTCCAAGTATCCCGAGATTTGCGATCTGATCGCCGGCAAAATCCCCGGCCGCGTCAACGACCGGCAGATAACTTTCTTTTTGAACAACGTCGGCACCGGCGTCCAGTTCGCCGCCATGGGCTACTGCGCCTACAAAGGCGCCAAAGAACAAGGCCTCGGCCGCGAGCTACCGAGCGAATGGTTCATGCAGGATATCAAACCTTAAAATGAGATCCGGTCGCCGGCCGAAAACCTATTTACCCATCAGGATTTTAAGCTGATCGAAAATAAGGCTGGACAAACTGCCTAGAACGACAGTCATATTTTTCATCCGGTTCTCCCTCCAAAATTCTGAATCAAATATGAGCCGACGAACCGCCCGCTCGGACAGGACTACCAGGTCTCCGCTCTCCCGCCCTGCACCCACCAGTTGAGGCGCGGCTCGATTTTCATCTCGTAGCCTTTGCCATGCTGCTTTGCCAGCTCATAGCATTTCTTCGCCAGAGCGATGTCAACGATGCCTTGACCACCTTGATTTTTGAAAAGAATAATTTGTTTATCGTTTGTGCGGCCTGCGACTTTGCCGGTCAGCACATCGGCAATTTCGACGACCTTATCCCATCTAATCACGCCATCTTGCACGGGCCAGTAGATATCCCCTTGCTGCGAATCGATCGCCTGAGCCTTTGATAGCGCCACGATGAAATCGCACCGGCGCAAGGTTTCGTCGTCGACCTCACGGCGCGGCGCATCGAGGTTGCCGCTTTTGACCAACTCGATATTGCTGCCGATAACAGAAATAATGTATTGGCCCTCTTCCAACCAGGAACCGTTGATGACCGGAACATTGGTATTGGTCATGCAGAGAATAATATCGACGTCCTTTGCCGCCAGCTCCGGCTGATCCACCGGCTTTACCGGCACGCCGGTCTTCGCTCCGATCTTTCTGGCGAAGCCTTCCCGGTGCGCCGGCGTTGGGCTAAAAACTTTCGCACTGTCGATTTGACGCATGGCGCACAGCCCGGCAAAGGTCGCCCAGGCTTGCTGCCCGGAACCATATATGCCGACCCGCCGCGCATGTTTCCGAGCGAACAAATCCAAACCGGCCAAGCTCGTGGCCGGCGTCCGCAGGTCCGCTACGGCGGTAAAATCCCGCGGCCGGTGCGCCATAACGCCGAGCAAAGATCCTCCGTCGGTGTCGTAAATCAATGCCAGTTCCGTTTGATTCGGGTTAAACGGCGGACGCTTCTGCGTCCGACCGACGATTGCCTTCCGATGCAAAGCCACTTGCGCGCCGATCGCGCCGTAAGATGCCGACCCGCCGGCATAGATATTGAGCACCGTGTCGAAGCTTGCCTCGCCGACATTGCGATGTAAGTTTAACCGCTTACGAGGTGCATTGACGCCCTTCGGTGAAATCAAGTCGCGCAGCGCCTCTTCAGTGATTTGCACCGCTTCTTTGAATGGAATCAGCTGATCGACATCGTCGGAATGAAAGAAAAGTGCCACAACGCCCGCCTGTTCTGAACCCGGTCTAGGTTTTCAAGCCGCCAAAATCCGTCTCCCAAAGATTCTTTACCCGCGCCATCTGCTCCTCCGATAACCCCGGCATCCCCGAGCAAGCGACCGCTTGATCGACATGCGCTGTGTTGGAAAAGCCGACGAGCACCGTCGATACTGCCGGATTCATTAGGCCGAAACGAATCGCCGCTTGCGCGAGATCTTTTCTATCGACCCCAAGCGCTGTTTTCATCTGTTCTGCCCGTTGCAAGTCCACTGGGTAATCCGACCCCGGTGACAGCGTCTGCCCGCTGCCGCCGCCACCCCTGCTGGGATCCGCAGTGAGCGCCCCGGCTGCCAGGACTCGAATGACCAAAGCGCCCATTCCCTGGGCCGCGGCGCGATCGAGGATGCGGCCATAATCCAAGGCGCTGAAGCCGTTAGGAACGCTCCGGCCGGCGCTCGGGTTAAGCAGATTGTAATAGCATTGGAAGCCGTGAAATTCGCCGCCGTCGACCAGTTCGTGGAGCGCCTTGGGATCTCCCAGGCCGCTGAAGCCGAAGAAACAGACCTTGCCGCGATCACGCATGGATTTAAATCCATCGATCACGCCATTCGGACCGAGCACGTCTTTAGGCGTGAGACTAAAGCGATTCGCCGTACCGCGCTCCAACGTGACGCGTGTGTGAAGTTGAATAAAATCGACGCGCTCCCGACCCAGTCTTGCCAGTGCGGATTCCACTGCGCCCATCGTCGCCGCTTTAAGATCGGCAGCGGCATCGGCTTCCAGACGGATCTTGGTCGAAATGACCGGGTTAACACCGAGATCTCTTAGAATCCGCCCCAGGTTCTCTTCGGACTTTCCCAGGCCATAGGCGAAGGCCGTGTCGAAAAAGTTGATTCCCGCATCAAGGGCACGGCGCACTACCCTGACTTGATCGTCATAAGGCGCTTTGACCATCAACACCGCATTGTTGCCGCAGCCAAAGCCGATCTCGGATA
>JAICHC010000596.1 GCA_025922795.1 Candidatus Binatia bacterium
AAGCGCGCCTTCACGCATTCGACGCCTCTGACCGCCACGTTCGTATCCCTGCTGATCCATAGCGTGGTGCTATGGACCGCGGTTTTTGCCACCGGCGGCATCCCGCAAGTGGCGTTCGCCGGAGTCGTCGCGATTGCGGCGAGCGGACTGATTCAGCCGGCGATTCGCCACTTTCACTATACCGGCATTCATAAGATCGGCACGTCCCGGGCGGTTACGCTGCGAAACTCGTATCCGATCTTCACCGTGATTGCCGGCATTTTGTTTCTTGGCGAGCCTCCGACCCTGCTCGGAATGATCGGTACGGTCTTGGTCGTCACTGGCATCGTCCTCACCTCCTGGCGAATGGACAAAAACATCCCGTCGTTCCGGTGGGCATATCTCGTTTACCCCGGCGCCACAGTTTTATTGACGACGGTCGTCCATCCCCTCCGGCGTTACGCTCTGGTGCAGTCGCAGGAGCCGCTCTTTTTCGCAGCCTTGGTTGGCCCTGTGGCGCTCCTGTCGCTCGCTCTGTTTTATGTGTCGCCCGTCTGCCAGGAAAAGTTGGTCTGGGATCGGCGCGCTTTCTGGCCAATCCTGTTTTCGGGCACATTCGAAACGGCGGCCGTTCTCTTGATGTTGATGGCGTTCGCTTCCGGCCCGGTCGCGGTGGTGTCCCCCATCAGCGCCACGGCGCCGATCTGGACGATGATCCTAAGCGCGATCTTTTTGCGCGAATTCGAGAGACTCGATTTAGCCAGCGTGATCGGCACAATTTGTGTAGTGGCGGGCGTGATTGCGATATCGTTGATTCACTAGAAAAATTGCTCGTGCGCCATGCTTTTGTACCCGCGCACGAGCCACGAGCACGTTTCACGACTGCGGAAAACCCCACTCCCTCAGGATCACGTTTGCGATATTGCGGCCTCGAACGGTCACCAGCTGCTTGCCCGTCTCCGCGCTCGCCGCTTGCGGCCAACCAAAGTACCCTCGGCCGCTGCTGATACTCCAGTAATCTTTCGTTTCATTGCGAAACGCCTCGACGTCGTAGTCGAAGTTGGCATCGAGCGTTTTGATGATGTCCCTGTTTACCATTTCAGGAAAACTGTGTAGTGCCACCGAAGTTTCCGACTCCCCGCCGTGCCCTTCGCGATCCGGTTGCGGGCTCTTGTAGAATTGCTTAACGCCATCACGATAACACGCCGCGGTGATTTCGTCTTCATGAGCAAATCCGACGCAAAGAACTTGCGATCCTTTCTCTTCGGCGAGGGTGGTCTTCGCATCCTCCAGCGCTTTCATATGGTATTTGTCGCGGTGACCGTTCAGAATCACCAGACGGCTGAGTCCGTGCCGCGCCAGGCAGCGGCCGATCTCAACGACCATCGAACGCAACGTCTCAGGCTCCAGTGACAGCGTGCCGGGAAAGTCGATGGCTGCACGCGCGACGCCATAGTTGATCGTCGGCGCAACGGCAATTTCGTATCCAGCTTCTTCAAGATGGGGCGCCGCCGAAACCGCGTAAGCTTCAGCGGCAAAAGAATCCATTCCCAATGGCAAATGAGCGCCATGCTCCTCCACCACCCCGACCGGTAGAATCACCAACGCTTTACCGGATCCGGCGAGGCGGGCAACTTCCGGAAAAGGTATCTTTGCAAGCTCAAGCATCATGCACCTCACGAAAATGGAGTGATGGAGTATTGGAGTGGTGGAATGATGCGTTCGCCGAACGCCCCATGACTCCACTATTCCAGTACTCCAATACTCCGATCTGCGGATCTTGTATCCTCGATCACGAGCCCCGTCAACGCATTGCACGCTGTTGCTCGCCTTGACTCCTGGAGCGAACTAAGCAACTCATGATTGAACACGCGTTGCGATCCACTCATCTTTCGAGTGCTCATGACGGGCCATGAACATTGTGGAGGCCGACGGCACTGCGTGCATGCTGAGCCGGTCGATGCAGGGGTTCACATTTTAACAATTTGAACTTGGGTCCTTTTCCGCGCAAACAAACGAGCCGCCGTGAACCCACCGCCCAGAAATTCATTTCCGGGAACGACCAAGCGCAATCTCGCGGTCGCCGGCGTGATGCTGGTGATCTTTCTTTTCGCGATCGACGCCACCATCGTCAGCACGGCCATGCCGACGATCGTCGCCAAGCTCGGCGGCCTAGAGCTTTACAGTTGGGTATTTTCAATTTACATGCTCACTTCGGCCTTGACCACGCCGGTCTTCGGCAAGCTCTCCGACCTTTACAGCCGCAGGCGCCTGATGCTTATCGGCATCGGCGTGTTCGTGGCCGGCTCCGCACTGTGCGGCGCCGCACAAAGTATGGAGGCGCTGATATGGTTTCGCGCGGTTCAAGGACTCGGCGGCGGCGCGATTTATGCACTCTCCTTCATCGTCGTCGGCATTCTATTCCCGGCGGAGCAGCGCGCCAAGGTACAGGGCGTTATCAGCGGCATCTGGGGCGTCGCCTCGGTTCTCGGGCCGCTCGCCGGCGGCATCATCGCGGAGAACTGGAGTTGGCGCTGGGCGTTCTTCGTCAACCTGCCGGTTGCAGCCGTCGCCATCGCCTTGATCGTCGTCGGCCTCAAAGAGACGCGCCAGGAGCGGCGCGCGCATAAGTTCGACATCGCCGGCATGTTGACGCTCTTGGCGGCGCTCCTGTTGCTGTTTTATGCGCTTTCCCACGGAGCGCACTCGCGCCAGCCGCTCAACGCGCAGCTTGCGGGATTGATCGCGCTCGCGGTAATTCTTCTGATTGCCTTCTATTTTATCGAGCGCGGCGCAGCGGAACCAATCATACCGCTCGATTTGTTCTATTTAGGTCTGTTCAAGACTTCGACGGCAGTCGGCATGCTGGCAGCCATGGGCGTGTTCGGCGCGATCAGCTACCTGCCGCTCTATCTGCAGGGCGTCACGGGGCTCACCGCCTCGCGCGCCGGCATGGTCCTGTTGTTTTTGAGTGTGGCGTGGACCTCGGGCAGCGTGATTGCAGGACAAGCGCTCAACCGCTTCGGATACCGTGCTGTCTCGGCTTTCGGTATGCTGCTCATGGCCGTCGGTTACAGTTTTTTCGTCGCCTCCAGGTCGGAGTTGAGCGTCGTCTGGGTCGCCGTCAGCGGAACGTTGATCGGCACCGGCATGGGGATGGCAAATCTTACAACTTTGGTCGCGGTGCAAAATACCGT
>JAICHC010000597.1 GCA_025922795.1 Candidatus Binatia bacterium
GAGGAGATCACGGCAAGCGGCTCGTCGATGATCCCGGCTTTGAGAAGCTCGCGTTGATAGTCCGGCCAAAGCCTGTTTGGACCGATGTTCATCCGATCCGGCGGGATGACGCGCACCAGCTTCGCCACCCGATCGGCTGCGTTGGCCTTCCAGGCGAATGCGCCGGCGGCGCGCACCGCGGCGTAGATAGCGACTCGTTGCAGGTCGGGAACTTTGTTCTCGATCATGCCCAGATGAAGAATCTGGTCCGCCTGATCGCGCGTGCACGTCTGCTTCCAGTAGAGATAGTCGTGGACGACGGCGGGCAGAAGGTACAGCCCGTTTTGGCGCAGGAGAGAATGAAACACCTGCGGAATGCTGGCGAAGTCGGTGACGAATCCCACCGGGACGGTGAGGCTGTCCTTCGACACGCCAATCGTGTAGACGAGCGGTTGCCGAACGATCCAGTTGCGCCCATCGACGAAGGGCCTGAAATCAACCGGCAAAATCGGCTGCTGCGCCGGAGCGGAGCCGCGGGTAGCGAGGAAGCAGACGATCATGGTCAGCGCAAAGATCGAATAACCTCTCCAATTGATTGCCATCGGTTCTTCCTCCGACCTTCTCGGAGCTTCCGTTCGGAGATCCGAAAATTTCCCGCCAGTTTACTGGATCGGCCCACTTTCCGCATCTGAAAAATGACGTGATCGTGTCCGTGAGTCGGAAAAAGGACGTGGTCGTGAATTGGAGAGAAGGCGTGAATCGCGGGTCAGAAAATACTGTGTTCGTGTCCGTGAGCGTTCATCGCAGTCGGGAGCTGGACTGGCGCTGCTGTAGTGATCGTGTTCGGGGCGCAAAAGCTTGACAAGATCGGCCGGCCGGCAAAAGGCTTTTCGGAATAAAACTGGCGTCAAACGTTCTCGACCAGCTCATCGAAACTCTTGACGACCAAGTCCGGCTTGGGCCCGAGAGGGTCCAGAGGGACTCCACTCCTATTGATCCAGCAGACCTTGAAGCCGAAGTTCTTGGATCCCATCACATCGAACGAGTTCGATGAGACAAAGAGGATCTCGTTCTTTTGCAGTCGCATCTGCTTTGGCGCGAGCCGGTAGATTTCGGGCGAAGGCTTGTAGACCTTCACGGCGTCCGCGCTCATGACCCAGCGAAAGTACGGCCTGAGCCCGGTTCGCTCCAATCCGTTCCGAAGCATTTTCACACTTCCGTTCGACAGAATGGCCAGAAGGGATATCTCTTTGAGTCTAGGCAAGGCCGCCTCGACCTCCGGGTACGGCGTCGGATCGAGCCAGGCCTCCATCATCTGCTTGCGCTGTTCTGGAGAGACCTGCAAACCGAAGCGTTGAACGGTAAACTCCAGAGCGTCTTCAGTCACCTTCCAGAAATCTCGGTACTTTCCCATAAGCGTCCGGAGAAAGGTGTACTCCAGCTGTTTAGCCCGCCAATGGGCATTGAAGGCGACCGGCTCGGGAGCCACTTGTTTGCATGCTTCGGCCACCGCTCCGATATCAACCAGCGTTCCGTACATGTCGAAGACAATCCCTTTCACACCCCGTCTGGCCATGGCTCTGCCTCCTCGCTCTGTCTTTGCCTAGCCTTGATGGTTTTTCCTGCAAACATGATTTCTCCCAGCTTTCGGCCGGGGAGCATCATCGTAAGTCAGAACCTCCAAAACGCCATATTTTATGAAGGCGTGGAAACTTGATATCGCAATCTGCGATCTTAAGTTTGAGGTCACAATTTGCGACCCCAAGGAATCAAATTTCTCACGGCTTAGAAGCTTAGGCGTAGCGCGACATGGTCACCGGTTCGTAACTATCCGGCGCTTGCGTGACGACAAGCTGCGGCTCGATGCCATAGAGCCGCCGCGCGTTGCCGCCGAGCATCTTCTCCTGAACTGCCTGGGGTACCTTCCACTTGTTCATGTGATCGATCGCTTCCCAAACGTCCGAAGCATCGAGATGCGGCATATCTGAGGACCACAGCCCGATGTCCTCGAACAGATCCCACAGTCGGAACGTCATCTCCTCGTCGCTCTCGAAGGCGATGAAGCAGCTTTTGTAAAAGACCTCGCGCGGGTTGCCGATTTTTTCGCCGAGGTGTTTGTAAAGGTCGAGATAGGTCTCGGCCTTCTCCAGAACCAACGGCAGCCAGCTTGAATTGGACTCGAGGATCGCCACCTTTAGCCTGGGGAACCTTTCCAGCCAGCCGGTCATCAGGACCACGGCGGTCCAGGTCATCGCCTCGGCTATAAATCCGAAAGCGGCATCGCCCGCCTGCCTGGAGCCCATGAGCTGCATGATGTTGGCGACGAACTGCCCGGGCGAGTAGACCAGCACCTCCTCGTCGCCGAACAGGCGCTTTCGGTGCGCTCCCATGCGCTGATCCAGCTCCGGCGACATCGCCTCCCCGCGCGATGGGAACGTGTGCATGCCGAGCACGATGCCGAGGCCTTCGAATTCTTCCCACAACGGATCGTATTCCGCCAGGGTCGGATACCTGGTGCCTGAAAAGATCGGCCGGACCAGTCCCGCCTTGAAGCCGAGTTTGGCGACGCGCCGCAGCTCTTCGATGGCATAGTCCGGATTTTGCACCGGCAGGATGGCCGCCGGATAGAGTCTCTTCGGATCGGCGCTGCAATATTCGTAAACCCAATCGTTGTAGGCGCGCGCACAGATGCCCGCTGCTTCGGCGTTTTCGACCAGCGGCAGATAAACGAACGTGGACGGAAAGACCATCACCTGGTCGATGCCGGCCGCATCCATGTCCTTCAAGCGCACGAGCGGATCGCGCGCGCTGCGGTTGCGGCCGATGATTTCGTCCCATTCCTTGGTGCCGGGCTCGACCGAGCCGATGATTTTCTTATTCAATCCCGGATGCCACGTCTCGCCCGGATACTTCCACTTGTCGGGATTGCGAAAGCTGATCTTTGAATTCTTGACCGATATGAGCCGGTCGGCGTCGCGGTAAAAGTGGGTCTTGGCGAAGTCGCGCTGGTTCTCCGGGATAAACTTGTCCCAAACCTCCGGGGGTTCATAGATATGGCTGTCGCAATCGAATACGGGAAAACTTTTCGTCCTGCCTTGAGCGTTGTAGGCCATGGGCTTACCTCCTCGTCGTTAGAGTGGTGGAGTGGTGGACTAAAACCCGATACTCCCGGACTGGTTTCGTGA
>JAICHC010000598.1 GCA_025922795.1 Candidatus Binatia bacterium
GCCGGAACCACCGGCTACGACTTTATTTATCGGGTCAACAATCTTTTTCTCGACCCGGCCGCAGAGATGGCACTGACCGATTTTTACGGCGAGTTCACAGGCGAGCCGACCGATTTCGCTGCGATTGTGCGCGAGAAGAAACATTTTGTCTTGCGCGATATCTTGAGAAGCGATCTCAACCGGCTCACCGCGCTGTTTGTCGATATTTGCGAGCGCCATCGCCGCCACCGCGACTACACACGGCACGAACTGCACGAAGCTTTGCGCGAAGTCATCGCGTGCTTTCCCGTCTATCGAACTTACGTTCGTGCCGAGGCTGGGATCGTCACGGAAGACGATGTTCGGATCATCACCCGCGCTATCGCTGCGGCAAAAGTCAATCGGCCGGATTTAGACAGCGACTTGCTCGAGTTTCTCAGCAATATCCTGCTGCTCCGAAGTCGAGGAGAACTGGAAACGGAGTTGGTCATGCGGTTCCAGCAGCTCACCGGCCCGGTCATGGCGAAAAGCGTCGAAGATACGGCTTTTTACTGTTATAACCGGCTGGTCTCGCTCAATGAAGTGGGCGGTGACCCCGGCCGGTTCGGTATATCCGTCGATGAATTTCATGCCTGCTGCGCCGAAGCGCAGGCGCGCTGGCCGCGGGCGATGCTGGCGTCATCGACGCACGATACCAAACGCAGCGAAGACGTGCGCGCGCGTATCAATCTTTTGTCCGAGATCCCGGAGCGCTGGCGTCAGGCCGTCGAGCGATGGTCACGGCTGAACCGCCGCTACCGCCGCGAAAACTTGCCCGATCGTAACGCCGAATACCTGTTGTATCAAACCCTGGTCGGCGCCTGGCCGATCGAAACCGAGCGAATGGTCGCCTATATGGAAAAGGCTTCTCGCGAAGCCAAGGCGCATACGTCCTGGACCGATCCCAACCCCGATTACGATGACGCTTTGCGGGCTTTCGTCGAAGGGATTCTGGGTGATGCAGAATTCACCGGCGACCTGCAAAATTTCGTTAAACCGCTCGTCGAACCCGGGCGCATCAACTCGCTCGGGCAAACCTTGATCAAACTCACAGCGCCCGGCATCGCCGATTTTTATCAAGGCACAGAGCTTTGGGACCTGAGCCTGGTGGACCCGGACAACCGCCGGCCGGTCGACTACGATCTACGACGGCGGCTGCTTGCCGAATTGAAAACCATGAGGCCGGAAGAAATATGGCGGCGGATTGACGATGGACTCCCCAAGCTTTGGGTGATTCACCAGACTCTGAAAGTGCGTCATGAAGGACATTTCTTTGCGCCCGGTGATAGCTATCGGGCGCTGTTTGCGTGCGGCGCCAAATCCGCTCACGTCATTGCGTTTGCGCGCGGCGAGCGGTCGTTTACCGTCGTGCCTCGTTTTAATCTGAAACTGGCTGATGACTGGTGCGATACGGCGATCGAAATACCAGCGGTCCATTGGCGGAACGAGCTGACCGGTGACAAGCTCAAGGGCGGCGAAATCCGCCTGACACATCTGCTCAAACACTTTCCTGTGGCCCTGCTAACACGAACAAACGGCTGAAAAAGACTCATATTCTTTGGTTGCGCCTCAATGGCCCGCGCTACAAGGTAGATGTTTGGAGTAATGGATTGGTGGAGTAATGGAGTAATGATTGAAACCCAATGCTCCTATACTCCGGTACTCCAACCCCCATTTCGTCACGCGCCTATGAGATCGTTTTGAGTAGCCTTCAATCAAAACTCTTCAGCAATCTGCGACAGGAGAAGCCTCATGACACCGTTTCGCGTGTGGGCGCCCAATGCGAAAACCGTTGAAGTCGAAGCCGGCGGGAACCGTTATTCCATGACGGCCGCTGAGCACGGTTGGTGGTTTGCCGAAGTATCTTTGACCGAGAGCGTTGCCGACTATGCTTTCGTGCTCGACGGCGGCGAACCGCTGCCGGATCCGCGCTCGCCCTGGCAGCCGCGCGGCATCGATGGTCGATCGCGCCTCGTCGATCACGAATCGTTTGCCTGGAGCGATCAGCGCTGGCAAGCCGGTCCGCTCTTGGCCGCGGTCGTTTACGAGCTTCACGTCGGTACCTTTACTCCGCAAGGAACCTTCGCCGCTGTCATCGACAAGCTCGACTATCTAGTGGCGCTCGGCATCACCCACATCGAACTGATGCCGGTCGCCGAGTTTTCCGGGAGCCGGGGTTGGGGTTACGACGGCGCCGATCTTTATGCGCCGCATCACGCCTATGGCGACCCCGACGACCTCAAGCGGCTGGTGGATGCCTGCCACAATCGCGGGCTCAGCATGATTCTCGACGTTGTTTACAACCATCTGGGGCCGGCGGGAAATTACCTGGCGCGCTTCGGGCCGTATTTCACCGACCACTATGCCACGCCCTGGGGAAAGGCGATCAATTTCGACGGGCCGGAGAGCGATCAGGTGCGGCGGTTTTTTTGTGACAACGCTTTGATGTGGCTGCGCGACTATCACTTCGATGGACTGCGTATCGACGCCGTCCACGCCATCATCGATACTTCAGCGACGCATTTCCTTGAGCAGCTCGCGTGCGAGGTGGCCGGACTCCAGGCTCAAAGCGGCCGCCATTTGGTCCTCATTGCGGAAAGCGATCTAAACGATCCTCGCGTCGTGCGCTCCCGGGAGATCGGCGGTTACGGCATCCAGGCGCAATGGAGCGACGATTTTCATCACGCGCTGCATTCGGTCTTGACCGGCGAGCGTGATGGATACTACGGCGACTTCGGCACATTGGGCGATTTGGCTAAAGCGCTCCAACGTGTGTTTGTCTACGATGGCCGTTATTCGGCATTTCGTCGGCGCCGCCATGGCAAGCCGCCGACAGCGATACACGGCCACGCGTTTCTCGGCTATTTGCAAAACCACGATCAAATCGGCAACCGGGCCAAAGGAGAACGCAGCGCACATCTGATGAATGTCGGACGTCTTAAGATCGCCGCTGCGCTGGTGCTGACGGGGCCGTTTATTCCTATGTTGTTTCAAGGCGAAGAATGGGGCGCAAGCTCGCCCTTCTTGTATTTCACCGATCATCAAGACGCCGAGCTGGGCCGCGCCGTCACCGAAGGGCGGCGGCGGGAATTCGCCGCCTTCAGTGCGCACGCCGAAGACGTGCCCGACCCCCAGGCGCGCGCGAC
>JAICHC010000599.1 GCA_025922795.1 Candidatus Binatia bacterium
ATCGACGAACGCCCTGAGGAAGTCACCGATTTTCAACGGAGCGTGAAGGCCGAAGTCGTCGCCTCATCGAACGACCAGGACCTCGAAACGCATGTCCGCCTCTCGCGCTTCATGATCGAGCGTTGCCGCCGACTCGTCGAGAGTGGCCGCGACGTTTTCGTGCTACTTGACTCGCTCACCCGCGTCGCCCGCGCTTACAACAGTGTGCATGGCGGCAGCGGCCGCACCATGACCGGCGGTGTCGATGCGCGCGCGCTCGAGATTCCGCGCAAGATGTTCGCGTCGGCGCGCAAGATTGAAAACGGCGGGTCGCTCACGATCCTCGCCACCGCCCTGGTGGACACCGGATCGCGCATGGACGAACTCATCTTCCAGGAATTCAAGGGCACGGGTAACATGGAGCTGATCCTGGATCGCAAGCTGTCGGATCGGCGCCTATTCCCCGCAATTGACATCCCGAAGAGCGGCACGCGCAAAGAGGAGAAGCTTTTTCCCAAGCAGCACATCGAAGCAATCCGCAAGCTGCGCCGTATGATGGTGGACTTGAACCCGATCGAGGCCATGGAGACGTTGATCGCCGCGCTGAAGAAGCACAAGACCAACGACGAGTTGCTCTCGAAGATTCAGTAGCGTCCCTCTGCCAGGGAATCCCAAAGTGCGGGCCTAAACACGTTATGCCAAATCCGTGGACTGGAAAAGGGAACCCCTACACGCGCAAAGAAGTCGCCGAGCGTCTGCGTGAGACGCTCAAGAAAGGCAAGCCGATCATCGCCGCGGGCGCCGGTACCGGCATCAGCGCCAAGTTCATCGAGAAAGGCGGCGGTGACCTGATCATCATTTACAATTCCGGCCGCTTCCGCATGGCGGGGCATGGCTCGACCGCGGGGTTGATGTCTTACGGCGACGCAAACGCGATCGCCATGGAAATTGGCGAGCACGAAGTCTTGCCGATCGTCGAGGAAGTGCCGGTGATTTGCGGTGTTCACGCGACTGATCCGCGCCGTCGCATGTGGCATTGGCTTCTGAAGGTGAAGGACATGGGCTTCTCCGGCGTAAACAACTTCCCCACACATTGCATTGTCGATGGCCATTTCCGGCAGGTCCTCGAAGAAACCGGCATGAGCGTGAAGAAGGAATTCGAGATGGTGCGATTGGCGCGCAAGATGGATTTGTTCACCATCGTTTACGTGGCTGCGCCCGATGAAGCCAAGGCGATGGCAGAAGCAGGAGCAGACGCGATCATTGCTCACGTCGGAACGACAATCGGCGGTTCGATTGGTGTCCGCGGGGCCGCCGTCACGATGAAAGAAGCCGTGCAGCGGACGCAGTCGATCATCGAAGCGGCGCGCAAGGTGCGCAAGGACATCTTCTTCCTCTCGCATGGCGGGCCGATCTCCCGGCCGGAAGATGCGGCATACATCAACGAACACACCGATTGCGTCGGCTTTGTTGGCGCTTCGAGCCTGGAACGATTGGCCGTGGAAGATTCCCTCACGGACTTGACCCGCAAGTTCAAGGCGATTCCGGTTCAAAAGAAGTCCATCGCGGCTATCGTCAAGAAATAGGACAGAACCGTCCGCTTTTCACACGCAAGAATCCGCTTCATTGGCGACGGGCCGTGCCGATATTCTAGGCAGTGGCACGCGAGAAAAAGAACTTCGCGCACAGATGTGCGCTTCTAGGAGTCGTACTGCTGTTGATGGCGTCAAGCGCCACAGGCAGAGAGATTCGTTTAGATTCCCTTTCGGTTGACGGCGCGACTTATTCGAATGTGACCGTAGTAGGCACAACTGCAACACATATCGAGTTCAAGCACGCGCACGGTTTCGCCTCCGTGAAAGCAAAAATGCTCCCCGAAGATCTTCAGATCAAACTCGGTTACACACCTCCGCCGCCGCCGAAGCAACCGCTCAAGGACCTTAGCCGGAACATCAGCAACCTCCGCGACGACCCGCGCTACAAGGAGATCGAAGCGTTCGTGAGATCGGAAACCGAACGCCTCATGAACAATAGCGACCCCCAAACGGTGAAGGCGATCCTTGGCGGCGTCATCTGCATCTATATTCTTTTCTGTTCTGCAATTTCTCTAATTTGCCGCAAAACGACCACGCGCCCCGGCATTTGGGTGTGGGTCCCCGGCTTCCAATTCGTGTCGCTCTTCAAGGCCGCGGGTATGCCAACCTGGAACATCCTGCTTCTGCTTGTTCCCGTGGTGAACATCGTCGTAACGATCATTTGGTGTTTCCGGATCGCTCGCGTCCGCCAGAAGAGTTCCGTCTGGGGATTCCTGTTGCTGGTCCCGATCGTAAATATCTTCGCCTTTTTCTACCTGGCCTTCTCCAGCGCGCCGAAAGCGCCTCCAGTCCAACGCGAGAAACTGCGTCTCAGCTTCCAGACCTCGCCCGCGCGCTCGTAACTGAATAGTGCTTGTCGGCTTTAGTGGTTCGCGTATAAAGGGCGCGCTATGCCGAAAACGTACTTCTTTCCCAATGCTTCGACCTCACGTCGCAAATTCATTGTCCAAATTTCTGCCGCAACCGCCGGCGCGGCGTTGCTGCCTGGTTGCGCCACAAGGCCGCGAATAAAGTCAGCGAACGAAAAACTGAATGTCGCGGTCATTGGCGCGGGCGGGAAAGGCACAAGTGACACGGATGAAGTGGCGAAACTCGGTGAGAACATTGTGGCGCTGTGCGATTGCGACAAGAACACCCTCGACAGGCGCGGTCAGGCGTATCCCAAGGCGAAGCGCTACCAGGATTACCGCAAGATGCTCGAGGAGATGGAGAACGAGATCGACGCAGTCATCGTTTCGACTCCGGACCATCATCATGCCCCGGCAACGGCGATGGCCTTCAAAATGGGCAAGCACGCGTACGTGCAAAAACCGCTCACGCATTCGGTTTATGAAGCGCGCACCCTCCGCCAACTCGCGCGCAAGCACAAGGTAGCCACGCAAATGGGCAACCAGGGCAGCTCGCTTAGTGGGCTGCGGCGCGCCGTCGAGGTGATTCAAGCTGGCGCCATCGGCCCGGTGCGGCAGGTGCATGTTTGGAGCAATCGGCCTATCTGGCCACAGGGAATTGATCGGCCTGCGGGCGAAGATCCGATTCCTGAACACCTGGATTGGGACTTGTTTATCGGGCCCGCGCCGATGCGTCC
>JAICHC010000600.1 GCA_025922795.1 Candidatus Binatia bacterium
CGACGAGAAGGCAACGGCCATCTGAGTCGTATTTAAAAAATGTCGAATTGTGCGGCTTTGTAAAGTTCGCGGCATCGTCAGAATCCGCGAAGCGATCAAAATAAAACGCAATCGGTCATCATCAAATGCAATACGATTCCCCAAAACAACCAAATACGCCGTCGCCAATTGAACCGACCGGTTTCTTCACCGGCATCCGGTTCCGGCCGATTATTGCCGGCATCGTTATCGATGTCATTGCGACAATCGTATTGGTCAGCGCCTACTATTCTTTGATCGTCGCCAAAGAATTGCCTGATTCGGGCGCAGCGGCAGCCGAGGATGCGTTTACGCAGTACTGGTCTTCCAGCGAAGGCTTGCTTGCAAGCCTCCTGCTTGGCTCGCTGGGGACATTGATCGGCGGATTTTATGCTGCCTACAAGGCCGGAACGCTCGAGATGAAGCACGGCGCCATGGTGGGCATCGGTTCGATTATTCTCGGACTGCTCTTACAATCCGGCGCGGCAGAGCGAGAGATGCCGGATTGGTTCATGGCGCTAGCTTTGGTGGCGGCCATCCCAGCCGGTGCCCTGGGAGGTTTCCTCGCCGAGCTGTTCAAGAACACAATCGACGCGAAAACTCCGGCAAATATAAACAGCCCAAGACGCGGTGGTTGAGATCAAGTTGCATACGGTAAATATCGCGGCAGAGCCGCAAACGAAAGCTGATTGCTTCACGCAAGGCGCAGGAGTACGGCTGCGGCACTATCGGTCTTCGCAAAATGTCGGTCGTTGAGTATCGAAAAGCATCGCCAGCCGAGTACGGCGCTATTCTACGGCTGCAGTCGGCCAACTTCATCGCGAATCTTTCGGAAGACGAGCGCAAGAGCGGGTTTCTCTCCGCGCAATTGACGCGCGAACAAACCGCTCGGGTCGCGGAGGACCTGGGTACGACGGTGGCGGTGGTGGATGATCAAGTGGCGGGATTTCTGTGCGCGTTTCGAAAGGAATTTCCGACCGGTTCGCCAGTGATCGCGAAGATGCTCGAGTCATACGATCGCCTTAACTTGGAGGGAAGGTCGCTAAGCGCTTTCAAGAGTTACATCTATGGCCCGGTTTGCATCGGCAGGGAATACCGGGGGCAGGGACTTCTGCGCGGTCTCTATAAAGCTCAAAAAAAGGATTTGGCCGGGCAGTTCGAAATCGGGGTTGCTTTCGTTGCGCGCAGTAATCCACATTCGTTGAGCGCGCATGTCGCCGGACTCGGGATGATCGAAGCGGGCGACTTTCTTGTCGATGATAATAGCTATGTCGCGCTCGCTTTTCGGTTGCCGGCGAAGTCGAGCTGATTCGGAGATACGATTTCTTGGCCCTTGCAGATTCGGCTTCGGTTCCATAGAATCGGAACTCCGTCAGCGAAATTTGATGGAGCCGCAAACCATTTCCAAAGGAAAGATCGATTATGGATGCTGATGCAAAGAAAACCGCATTGCGGATGATTCCTTACGGAATTTATGTCCTCACTTCCGAGGGCAAAGACGGCAAGGTGGCCGCCTCAACCGTGAATTGGGTGACTCAGACGGCGTTCCAACCGCCTCTGGTCGTGGTCGGTGTTAAGGCCGACTCCGGTGCGCACGCGATCATCAAGGATTCTAAAGTATTTGCACTCAATATTCTCGGTAAGGACCAGAAAGGCCAAGCCTTTACCTTTTTTAAACCGCTCGAGCGCGAAGGCAACAGCATCGGCGGCGAACCCTTCCGTAAGGGTAGCCTGGGCGCGCCCATCTTGGAAAAAGCACCTGCCTTCGTCGAATGCCAGCTTGTCGACACGATCGAAAAGGGTGACCATTCGATATTCGTCGGCGAAGTGAAAGACGCCGGTGTCGCAATGCCCCCGTCGGGCCGTCCCGACGACGCAATTTTGGCGATGCGCGATCTAGGTGACAGAGTTTTTTACGGCGGCTAGCCAGCCTGATGAAAAAGGCCACCTGCTTCGTTGCGCTCGGTCGCCTCATCGGGGACTGGAGTAGTGGAGTGATGGAGTGGTGCAGTGGTGGGTTCGAGACCCATCACTCCAATACTCCAGTACTCCAACACTCCATTCCGCCCGGCGTGCCTCGCATCTGACCTTTTTGATCGGGCTGACTAAATTAACGACACTAAGAGGGACGAAGGAGAAAAGCGATGGCCAAGATAAGACACATTGCTTACCGAGCAACCGATGTAGATGCGATGGCTAAGTTTTTTGTCGAAGCCATGGGCATGAAGATGATCCAGAAACGCAAGAACAATGCCATCGATCTCAGCGACGGCGCGGTCAATATTACGGTCTTGCCGCTACGCGCCGGCACCGCCGATGGCGAGCCGGCGAAGCAGCCGGGCATCGAGCACATCGGCTTCACTGCCGAGAACGACGAGGAACAATTCCGTTTGCTCGAAGCCGCCGGCGCCAAGAAAGCCGGCACGCTCAACCTGGGTACGGCGTATTATGAAGACAAGTTCGTCGGTCCCGAGGGCATCATCGTCGATGTGGGCCATTGGCAGGGCGCACCGCCGGTCGATAAATAATTTTGTTCAAGGGTTCAAGGTTCAAAAGTTCAACGTCCGTCGTTCAAGATTTCTCTCTTTTCTTCGCCTTTGAACATTGAACCTTGAACCTTTGAACAGCCGTTTCTCCATTTATCGAATCATCAGGCGTTCGGCTTTGCCCGAGTAATTGATAAAGACAGTTTTCAATTCGGTAAAGAAATTCAATCCCTCTTCCGCCATCTCGCGCTCGCCGACGCCGGTCGATTTCGTCCCGCCGAAAGGAAGTTGGGCCTCGCCGCCGATGGTAGGCTCGTTGACGTGAACCATGCCGGTCTCCACTTCTTCGACAAAGTTCATGATCGTGTCGATGTTTTCCGTAAAGATCGATGTCGTGAGGCCGTACTCGACGCCGTTGGCGAAGCTCAGCGCCTCGTTCAAATTATTCGCCGTCGTCACCGACAGCACGGGGCCGAAAATCTCTTCCTTGAAGATGCGCATGCCTGGCGTCACGTTGTCGAAGATCGTCGGTTCGACGAAATAGCCTTTGCCGAGCCGCTCCGGAGTTTTGCCGCCGAGCACCAGGCGCGCGCCTTCCTGACGGCCGATGTTGATATAGTCCAAGTCGGTGTTCCACTGCTTTTCGTCCA
>JAICHC010000601.1 GCA_025922795.1 Candidatus Binatia bacterium
ACCCCCCGATCCACGCCCCGAGTGCTTAATTTTGGGCGTGGGTAGGAAAGCGTCCTTTGAGTCTGGTGCCTGCGCTTTCCACGACTCGCCCCTTCGTCCCAGTAGGTCTACTAACTAACGAACTCCTTAGTAGTTCAACGAATACCGTCGTGCACAGCAAGTCAAAGGCGCTTTATTAGCAAGGGAGATTTTTGGGCACGAGCGCGTTCGCTCACTCAGAAATCGACGCGCGAGTGTTCACGAGGCGAATTTGGCCGGGCGATCAAGTTGAAAGTTAGTCGTTTATGACGGTGAAACGGGTACCGACTGGGATCAAAGAGCTTGATGTGCTGATTGAAGGCGGACTGAGGAAAGGCAAGACCTACCTCGTGGTCGGTCAGCCGGGCACTGGAAAGACGATCTTTTGCTTGCAGTTTTTGATGAACGGGCTGCGGGAAAAAGAAAAAGGCGTTTATATCGTTATCGATGAAAAGCCGGCCGACGTGATCGAACAGGCCGCGTCCTTGGGCTGGGACCTCGCGCCGTATGTCGAGGCCAAGGAATTTCTCATTCTTGATGCCTCCGCCTACTTCAACACGCGAGCGGCGGACGGCCAAGGAAAAAATATCGACATTCAAAGAATCCTGACCGATCTCAATAACTTTATCACGCGCTCGGGCGCATCTCGGCTGGTTATCGATCCGGTCGGGCCGCTGCTTTTCTTGAGAGACACGACATCGAGGGCGCTTGACCAAGCCCGCATGTTGATTCACGGGCTACAAGCGAATACGAATACGACCAATCTGTTGACAACCTACTCGGTGGAGAGAAACGAGCGCGGAATCGAGGAGTACCTGGTTTCCGGAACGTTCGTTCTGGAGATGGATCCGGTTAACAGGCGGTTCGTTCGTACTGTGACGATCGAAAAGATGCGCAGCACCGCTCTCGAGCCCGCGCAATATGGTTTTCGCATCACATCTGAACGCGGCATCGTGCTTAACGAGCTCACCGAGCCCCACGGGTTAGCGGTTTTTGCATCGGAGTCTTGAGCAAACGGCGATCTCGTCAACTTTACTCGAATATTTTCTGCTGCACTAGTAAGCTCACGTTTCGTTGCAAAAAAATTCGCGAGCTCAGGAGCATTAAGCGCAAGCTTGGCAGGATAGCCGCAATCCGCCGTACACGTTTGTAATTCTTCAGAGAGTCGGGCTCTAAAAGCGAAGCCCTGGCAGAATCGGCGCTGCCTCGTCCCAGATGTATCAGCGCGGCGGCAAGGGTTCGCTGCCTGCAAGCTTGTTAAACAGCGCGATGATTTCGGATTCGCGGGAAATATCTTTGATGGCTTTTTCCTGCTCCTCGGGCATCAGCGGCGTAGCGTCGTCCGCCGAGAGCTTTTTGAACGCTTTGAGAAAGGCTGGGTCGTTAAGCGTTTTGCGCATGGCATCGCGCCACATCTTGACGATTTCGGCCGGCGTCCCTGGCGGCAAGATATAAGGCGAGCCGACCAGGCGAAAGTTTCGGAACATCGTCAAGATTTTTCGCTCTTTATCGGTTTTGGCGAAAGTTTCCAACTCCGGAAGCTTGTTGAACGTCGGGTGCGGATGGTGATCTCCCTTGGGAATTTGAATGATCGCGTGGAAGTTCATCAGTTTCTTCTCGACGAACTCGGGAGATCGCTGCAGTATCGTGTCCGGAATATTGGCCCGGCCGTCCAGCTCTCCGCGTGAGATTGCAATATCGACTTCGGGACCCGAATAGCCGGTCACAAAACGCGGATCTTTGAGTCCAAGCAGCCAGGAAAACAGACGGCCATTGATATAGATGTCGTGGCCGACGGTCTGTGCGCCAATGCGCAGACCCGTCCGGGCGCGAAGCTTATCGAGGGTGTCAAGACCGAGCCTGGCGCTGGTGCCGAACACGTATTGGGCCGTACTGTTTGACGCGCCCAAATAAATCAGCTTATCAATATCGTATTCGACGCCGCTGGCGCCAAGCACGGCGTTGGCAATCAAGCCGGAGCCGACGTTCCCCAACATCAAACCATCCGGCTTGGCGTTATGGAAGATGTAATTGGTCGCCTTGCGGCCGCCGCCGCCGGGCATGAACTGAGCGACGATGATCGGCTCGCCGGGAAGGTATTTTTTTAAAAACGGTATCGCCGCTTGCACCCGGAGCGCGCCGGTGCCGCCAGGCTCCCGCCCTTGAACGAGCACGATGGTTTTGCCTTGAAAATACGGGGCAGACTGCGCAAACAGCTGGACCGATCCGAGTAATGCGGCGAGCAAGATTATGATGGCGGCCGGTATTTTTGGGCTCATAGGTTTCTCTCCAGTGATTCCTTATCACCACACACCGCCTCCAAGTCAAGCCGGGCAGTCTACCAGCGCCGCTTGGTGAAACGGGCGAGGGCGCGCCGGTCTTTCTTGGAGGGCCGGCCGGGGATGTCGAACTCCGGCGCGCGTTCGAGCTTCATTTGGGCGATCGTATCTCGGCGCGTACGCGCGCTTTCCTCAGTTTCTTCATAGAGCTGTTGTGCTTGCGGCGCGGGCCCGCGCAGGCGCGAAACTGCTTTAACAATGACCGCCCACTCGAAGGCACCGCGGCGAATGGTCAATTTGTCACCGGGACGGATGGTGCGGCTTGGTTTCGCGCGGTCGCCGTTCACGGCGATTTTGCCGCCGCTGACAGCCTCTGCGGCGAGCGAACGGGTCTTGAAAAAGCGCGCCGCCCAAAGCCATTTGTCGAGCCTGCTGCCGGCGGCAATGTCTTGGACGTTCATCTCAAGCGATGAATCGATGGTCAGCTCACGGCCAGGCGAAAGTCGGCAGTGTGCTGTTATACAGCAATTTGTAATCGGTTAAATCGACTTGCAGCGGTGTCACCGAAACATAACCTTCCTGCACGGTTTTGCAATCGGTGCCATCTTCTTCGGCAAATCCAAGATCGTCGCCGCCAATCCAATAATACTTGACGCCGCGCGGATCGATGCGTTCGACGATGTTTTCGTTGTAGTGCCGTTTGCCCATGCGCGTCACTCGCCAACCCTTGAGATCGCCCTTAGGAATCGGCGGAACATTAACGTTGAGTAGAGTCTTTGGCGGAATGTCGCGTTCGGCGATGCGCTGTACCAACGTGGCGGTGAATTCCGCGGCGGCGTCGAAGTCAAAATCTTTA
>JAICHC010000602.1 GCA_025922795.1 Candidatus Binatia bacterium
AAGATGCTGCGCGAAGCCTACAACAAAGCCCTTAAGGATCCCGAGCTACTCGACGAGGTCAAAAGGTCGAGACTCGACATGGAGCCCATCACCGGCCAGGAAATCGAAGCGATTTATAAGGATTTGATGGACCAGCCCCCCGCTGTCGTGGATCTGGTAAAAAAACTCGAGGCGAATTAAGATCCGTGCGAAAGCAGAGCGAAAAGGGGACAGGCAACGTTTTCAAAAAAATGAAAAAGTAGTCGGTCCCCTGGCAGGATCAGGCTTTTTTCTGGATCGCCGCTAAGACGCGCTTGGGCGTGAACGGTCCTTCTCTGAGCCTCACGCCGACCGCGTCGAAGATCGCGTTGGCGATCGCCGCAGCGGGCGGTATCGTTGCGCCTTCGCCGGCTCCGAGCGGCCGCATGTCAGGGCGATTGATTAGCACAACGTCGAGGTCGGGCACATCCGGGAACCGCAAAATCGGATAGGTCGCCCAGTCGAGACTGGTGACGCCGTTGGCATTAAAAGTGACTTCTTCGAGCAGGGCGCGGCTCACACCTTGAATGACGTTGCCTTCCACCTGATTCTTCACGCCGTCAGGGTTGATCATGAGACCGCAGTCGTGGGAGCAGACGATGCGCTTGACGGCGACCTGGCCGGTGCTTTTGTTGACCTCGACTTCGGCGACGGTGGCAACATAGGTATTGGCTCGCTGGGTCAATGCGATGCCGCGTCCTTTGGCGATGTTGCCGGCGGCTACGGGCGCTGGCGAGGGGCGTTTTTGCCAGCCGGCTTTATCGGCGGCGGATTGCAGGCAATCGATGCCGCGTTTGTTACCGGATAAATTGCGCAGCCGAAATTCCAGCGGATCGACTTTTAAGTCAGCCGCAATTTCATCGATCAGCGATTCGCTGGCGAAGCAACGAGCGATATCGCCGGGGGCGCGCAGGTTGCTGGTGCGCAGCGGAATCGGCTCGGGGAAATGCCAATTCACAAGATGCGCGACGATCCGCTGGTTCGGGACTGGATAAATTTCTCCGCCGCTTTGCGTGCCGTTGGGTCCGCCGGGGTTCGTCGGTTGAATGCCGATCTGGAGGGAGGCGAGGAGCGGCGTGGCTCCCGACGCCGTCCACGGCTGTCCATAGTCGACAAAATCCCATGCCAGCAGCTTGCCGTCGCCGTCGACTGCGGCTTTGGCTTCGTCGAGTTGCGCCGGTCCTTTGGGCTCCCAGCCATGTTCGTCCTGGCGCGACCACTGCACGCGGACGGGGGCGCCGGCCGCGCGCGAGAGGAGCGCGGCATCTTCAGCACCGTCGTCGGTGCTCATGCGACCGTACGAGCCCGAGGCTTCATGATAGATGATGCGCACGTTCGGCTCCGGAATATTGAGCAGCTTGGCAATCGTTCCGCGCGTCCTGAACGGTCCCTGGGGCCCAGACCAGATCGTGGCCTTGTCGCCTTTGACGTCCGCTATGGCGCAAGAAGGCCCGATCATCCCGTGCATTTGAAAAGGCCAGCGGTAAGTCGCCTGATAATTCTTTTTTGCTTGGCTTAGCGCGTTGGCCGGGTCGCCTTTGTCCACCGGCTTCAGCGTGCGCGCCGGTTTGGTGTTTTTCAGATAGGCAAAAACCTCTTCCGGTGTTCCCGGTACCTTGCTGGTCGGTTTGGACCAGGTAACTTTGAGAGCCCGGGCTGCTTTGATCGCGGCCCATTCGGTTTTAGCCACGACGCCGACGAATTTTCCCTCGCGCACGATCATGAAGACGCCGGGAATGCCCTTGATGGACTCTCGATCGATGCTCACGGGTTCGGTGTTGATCACCGGCGGGCGGACGACCCGCCCGTGCAGCATCCCCGTTATGCGCACGTCGTGGATGTAATCGTGCTCGCCGGTCACCTTGGCGGGAAGCTCGACGCGCCTGATCGACCGGCCGACGATCTTATAGTCTTTGGGATTTTTTGCCTTAACTTCCGGCGCGACTTTCATGTCCCAGCCGGTGCCGCTCGCAGTTATTTTGGTGTTGAACTTCTTGCCGCCGATCAATTGGCCGTAGGAAACTTTCTTTGCCGGATCAGCGGCAACGGCCACCACCCCGTCCGTGACGGCGAGCTTGTCGACCGGTGCGTTCAGCCGTGCGGCGGCGAGTTTGAGCAACTCCTGGCGGGCCGCGGCGGCCGCTTGTCTGATTTGCGGGCCGGCGCGCTCGATGGTGCGGCTGCCCACCGTAGAACCCTGCTCTATGGTGCGTGAAGTGTCGCCCGAGTCCATTTTGATTTTATCGAAAGGAACGTCCAGCTCCTCAGCAACGATCTGCGCCAGTGCGGTGATTGTGCCCGTGCCAAGCTCAACTTTGCTGGTATAGAAAGTCACGAAACCGTCCGGTGTGATCACCAGCCAGGAATCGAGGGACGTCGGGTCGATATCGCCGGAAGGCAGCCTGGCGAACTGGGCGTAGACTTTGCCGGCCGGCGGCAACAAGTTGAAGCTGATGATCAGCGCGCCGGTGCCTTTAAGAAATTGCCTGCGGGTGATGTCCATTGATTTCATTTTGGTCACTCCTTCCTCAGGCTAACTGGCCCGACGCCCGCTTCACCGCTCGTAGAATGCGGATATGCGTGCCGCAGCGGCACAGATTGCCCGCCAGGGCCTGCTTGATTTGTGCATCGCTGGGTTTGGGATTTTTGTCGAGCAACACTTTGGTCGTCATGATCATGCCGTTGATGCAGTAACCGCATTGAACGGCCTGCTCGTCGACGAAGGCCTGCTGGATCTTGTGCATTTTCTTGGTCGAGCCCAAGCCTTCGAGCGTGGTCACCGGTTTGTTTTGCGCAGCGCTTACCGGCGTGATGCAGGAGCGGATCGCCGCGCCGTCCATGATGACGGTGCAGGCCCCACACTGGGCCAGGCCGCAGCCGAATTTGGGTCCATTGAGCTGGAAATCGTTGCGCAGGGTGTAGAGGAGCGGCGTGTCCGGTTCGGTCTCGACGACGCGATTGCGTCCGTTCACTTTGAGTGGAATTCGCGCCATAGGTGCCTCCTTTTGCTACAGGCGAAGCCCGCTGTGGACTTGACCTCATTTACGGTGAGCGATCGTAAAAAGTCAAGGTTTGAGAGTCGAGTTGGAGATCTGCCGGCGACCAGGAGGAGACGATTGTGCGACGCCCGCGTC
>JAICHC010000603.1 GCA_025922795.1 Candidatus Binatia bacterium
AATCAGGCGATCGACAGCTTGCGCGACATGGTCAACACCGGAATTTCGGTCACCATCTCATTGATCTCGATCCAGGAACACGCCGTGACTAAGCGCTTGGCCTCCTACGGCGCCTTGGTCGCCGTACCGACCCTGATCGCGGGCGTCTACGGCATGAATTTTCACAATATGCCGGAATTGAATTGGATCTGGGGCTATCCTTTGGCGTTGCTGTTGATGAGTGGAATCGACATCTATCTTTTCTACCGTTTTCGCCAAGCCAAGTGGCTCTAGCCACGGCCCTTTACCAACCTCAGTGGCGTAAGGAATCTGACGACCTCAGCCCACTGGCGCTAACCGCTTTAATGTCGGCAGCAGCTCGTCCAAGCTGTGAATGAGCGCCCTCGGTTTGGCCGCAGCAAGAGTTTCTGCATCGTTGTACGAGTAATCGGTCGAAAGCGCGATCGGAATGACTTCCAGACAGGTGTCGCCGACCTTGCAGCCATCGGCGTTGTGACCGGCTTTTAAATAGGTCGCCGTGCCGCTGAGCAAGACGACGCGCATATACGGCAATCGGTGCTTGCGATAAAGATAATAGACTCCTTGTTCTTTGGCATAATAGGTTTGATCCCGATCGACGATCTCCTCGAAATAACCCCCGATCCCCGCCTTCTCCATCGCTTCGTGTTTATAACGCCGCCCGCCGGTGGTCAGCAGGATGTTTCGCAGTCCCGCCTCTTTGGTCTCGCGTAGAGATTTTTCGATGCCCGGAATGAAATCCGGAGGATTGAAGTCGTACCCATGTCTTTGCGCGATCTCGAGAGCCTGCCTGCGGATCTCGAGCCGCTTGGCTTCGTTAAAAGACAAATTCCGATCACGCGCGAACTCTTTGGCAAAAATGAGCGGGATGAGAAACAGATCGAAAGGGCCATCGGCGATCTTCCTCAGCCGCTCAAAGCTCAGCGGCGGCAAATTATAACGCGGCAGAAGCTCGTTGGCGATCGTCATGACTCGTCGGATGTCGGTCTCGACCGTATCGGACATCGTGCGCATCAGAAAAGTATCGATTGCCATAGTCCCACCCTCCGATCGAGCCGATCTTATTGAACGGCAGGAAATCGCGCAAGCGAGGGTTAATCCCCGTTTCGTTCGAACGGCAGCCTATGCTTGCGCGCCGCGTTGCACTTCTTGCAGCTCGGCACCAAATTACCTTTGGTCGATTTTCCGCCGCGAATGATCGGCACCAAATGATCCATCGTTAGTTCTGCCGGAGAAAATTTTTCGGCGCAATGATGGCAGATTCCCACCCCTCGCCGCCGCTTCCACCACTGGCTGGCGCGTAGCTCGCGCGCTTTTTGGCGCTCGCGGCGAATGTGCTCTTCGGAGACTTCGACAAGAAACGGCGCGGGTTCCATGGGGAGCTTTCCTACTTATACCGGCGGTTGAAGTTTTTCAGGTAAATTCCAAAGCCGAGTGCGACTAGAAAGTACAAGATCCCGCGCGCCATGGTCCACACGTCGTTGCTGTTGGAATATCGATTCAGCTCCCACAGCGCAAAGAAGATGAAAAAAATCGTCGCGCTAATAATTAGTATTTTGTGCGCCGTGATGAGTCTCATGATCCTTGAATTGTAGTCAAGCACACCCCGCGCGCCCAGCGCAACCGAGACCTGATCTCGGCCAGGGTGAAGATAACACAGTCCAGAAGTTCCCCGGCGGCATAAGCTTCAACTTGACTGAAACAATACTTTTTACGGGGTTCCGAAAGGCTTAGCGGCTAAGAAGTGCAGGGGGTAAAAAAGAGAGCCAAACGACGCAGGGCGCGGCATGCCGGCGCGCTACGCCGCACTCATTGCCACCGGCCAAGATCCTGTATAGGTTCTGTTCAACGACACTATCCAGGAGTTTTCCCGAAGATGAACAAACAGATTATCAGGACAGACCGCGCGCCCAAAGCGATCGGTCCCTATGAGCAAGCGATCAAAGTCGGCGAGTTTGTTTACGCCTCCGGGCAAATCCCGCTCGATCCGAAGACCGGCAATCTCGTCGAAGGCGAAATTAAAGTCCAAACACGTCGCGCGCTGGAGAATTTAAAAGCCGTGCTCGAAGCCGCCGGATCGTCGCTCGACCGGGTGGTGAAGACCACCGTGTTTTTAAAGAACATCGCCGACTTCGCGGCCATGAACGAAGTCTATGCGGAATATCTCGGCGCCGCCAAGCCGGCTCGCTCGACGGTTGCGGTGGCGGATTTGCCGCGCGGCGCGCTGGTCGAGATCGATCTGGTCGCGCTCGTTTAGAACCGCTGCAGCAATCAAATGCCGAGAATCATGCGCCCGAGGCTTTGCAGCACGAGCTTGGCCGCTCCGGCGATGCTCTGATCGACCAACTCGTCATTCTCCGCCGAGCCGCGCGGGTAAGCGAAAATCCCTCGCGTCCCGGTTACAACCCACGACTTGGGATCGGCGTAGACCTGCGGCAATTTTGCGATGATCTTCGCCTCGCTCATCTTTTTGAGCCGCGTGCTTTTTTGATATTCCTTGTAGCGGCGAAATTGACCGCGGTTGAGCCACAAACCATCGCAATGACGGCAGCGCCGCAATTGAATTTCCTTGGGCAGGATCGGGTCGGCAAATCGATCCAGCTCATCGGCGCATCGCGGACAATATAGAGTTTTTTCAGCCAGGCGGATTTTGTCGCGCAGCAAGCTCTGGTCAAGCGGATCCAAGCGTCCCGCTTCGTCGCCATCGATCGGATAGAGCTCCCACTTATCGCACCAGATACCGCCGCATTTGCCGCACTGGTCGAGCTGAATGAGCGAGCCCGGAGCCGCCCGCGCGATCACCTCCGCCATCTCGAGGTTGCATTGAGGACACTCTAGCAAAATTCACGTTCCGGCTTATTGCACCATTTGCACTCTTGACCTTTGAACCGCGCTTTGCGGCAGGCCGGCCATTCTGTAAAGCAACGCAATCCTGCGAGCGATCGGCGGATGGCTGGCTAGCAAGTCGGCCAGCCTTCCGTCCCGATCGTTGACGCGCCGGCGCAGCGGATTGACGAAAAATAAATGCGCCGTGCCGCGGGTCGCTTTATGAAAAGGCATCGACGCGTCGCGGATTTTTTCCAGCGCTTGCGCCAGGCCGCGCGGGTTGCGCGTGTACTGG
>JAICHC010000604.1 GCA_025922795.1 Candidatus Binatia bacterium
ACCAATCTCATCCAGAAAAATAGTGCCTTGATCCGCTTGCCTAAAGAGTCCGGTGCGGTCAGACACGGCGCCCGTAAAGGCCCCGCGAACATGGCCGAATAGTTCGCTTTCGATCAAAGCTTCTGGAATTGCGCCGCAATTAACCGCGACGAACGGCTTGCTCTTTCTCGGTCCATTGAGGTGAACTGCGCGGGCGACGAGTTCCTTGCCGGTGCCGCTCTCTCCTGTAATAAGAACATTTGTGCTGGTCGCGGCAACCTTCTGTATGAGTTGGTAAGTCTTTTCAATGCCACCGCTCTTGCCGATCACGCCGTCGAAGTGAAACCCCGGGTTGGCGCTTGTGGGCGCGCTCTGCCCCAGTTCTACTTCCCTGGCGCGCCGCAGCTCTTCCTCTAGGCGCACCTTTTCCTCGACTTGTTTTTGTTTGGTGATGTCTTCAAAGATCGATACAAAACCAATCAACTGCTCGTGCGCAGTGCTGAGAGGCGCAAGCGTGAGGCGGATCTGCTTGGGTGCGCCTTGGGGTGAGCTAATTGAGAGTTCATCGGTTACGATCGCGCCAGTGCCGCGGTTATGTTGAAAGTCGTAGCCCAACCCGGGAAAAATTTGATCCAGCCTCTTTCCCTTTACATTAGCTTCATCGAACGAAGTCAAAGCTTGCGCTTGGCGACTGAAATAATTAATGCGTCCGTTGGAGTCGGTGATGGCGACGCCACTGCCGATTCCTTGCAGGAGCGCATCTTTAAAAGCATCCAAGTCCCGATATTCGTCTTGCTTCTCCCTTAGCAGTTTTTCGGTTTCGCTGAGTTTGTTGGTTAAGAAGCCGCTCAGCCAGGCAATGACGAAGAAGCTGGCGATACTCTGCACGCTTGGGAAGAGCGTCGCCCAAGAGAGCGGCAGTCCCTGTCCAGCGTGCGCGTATCGTGCCCAGACGAGGAGGCTGGCGTAAGCCAGACTCGAGCAACCCGCGGCAAAAAACCCGCCGCGATAAAATAGCAATATGGCGCCGTTCATGACCGCAAGATTGTAGAGAAACGAGAACGGGCTGGCGATATCACCAGTGATCCAAATTATCCCGGTGATCAAAAGGACGTCAAAACAGATCTGCGCGTGGGCGAATGCACCAAGATAACGGATCCGTGGTAAGACCACCACTGACGCTAAAGATGTTGCATAGGCAACGATCAGCGGAAAGGAGAGGTCGAACAGGTATCCGAGCTCACCCTCCGTGCGGAAAAAATGAAAAAGCGCTGTCGCGCCCAGAAAAAATGACACGATGACGACGCGCAACAAAAGCAACCAACGAATCTTTTCAGCCAAATCTTTTTGCTCGGCGGACAGCGTCGTACGCTCCGCGGGTAGTCCTATCGCTGCCACGAATGTAGAAGAGGGACTCACCCGCCCACCAAAGAGCCCATCTGGAAGATCGGCAGATACATGGCGATCACGAGCCCGCCTAGGATAACGCCAAGGACGACCATGATCATCGGCTCCATCATCGCTGTGAGATTGTTTACCGCATCATCAACTTCTTCCTCGTACAGCTCCGCGACCTTTTTAAGCATGTTGTCGAGACCGCCGGTGCTTTCTCCCACGGCAACCATCTGACAAACCAGCGGCGGGAAAATTTTGCTGTCGCGCAGCGGCTCGGCCACGGTTTTGCCCTGGCTGATACTGACTCGACTCTCCAAAATCGCCTTTTCGACGACTTTATTGCCGGCAGTCTTGCCGGTAATGGCCAGACCATCGAGGATTGGCACCCCCGAACTAAGAAGGAGAGACATATTCTGCGAAAAACGGGCGACCGCGACCTTTCTCAAAAGGTCGCCGATAATTGGCGAACGCAGCAGGAGCCTATCGATGTTCATCCGGCCCTGAGGCGTTTTGTAATAGAAGGAAATGCCCATGAACACGCCCGTCACGCCTATAACCAAAACGTACCAGTAAGCGACGAACCAGTTGCTGATATCGATGCAAATTTGCGTCGGCAACGGCAGAGCCTTACCCATGCCGCCGTAGAGCTCGGCGAAAACCGGTATGACAAAAATCATCAGAACGGCAACAACGATAACCGCGACACAAACAATCGCGCAGGGGTAAATCATCGCGCCTTTAATTTTTTTCTTGAGTCTGTTGGCTTTCTCGATGAACAGAGCGATCCGGTTAAGAATTGTATTCAAAATGCCGCCGGCTTCCCCGGCTTCGACCATGTTGACGTAAAGGTCGTCAAATATCTTCGGATGTTTTCGTAACGCATCCGCCAGAGTACTGCCGCCCTCGACGTCTTTTTTAACCGTGCCGAGCGTCTTGCAAAGAAGCTTACTTTCGGATTGCTGACCCAAAATATCGAGGCATTGAACGATCGGCAGACCGGCATCGATCATGGTGGCCAGCTGGCGAGTGGCCAACGAGACGTCTCTAGTCGTGACCTTCTCGCCGAATCCCGGGATCGAGATCTCTTTTTCTAAACCTTTGCCTTTCTCCCGGACACGGCTTGGGATAGGGCGAATTCTTTGCTCACGCAGGCGCGCCAGCGCAGCTTCCCGATCGGGCGCCTCAAGGCTATCGCCTTTGACCAATCTTCCTTGGGCGGTTCGGCCTTCCCAAACAAAGGTTGCCATAGATTTTCGCGCCTCGATTGATCTCTTCTACATTACCGCGGTTGCTCGTGGGTTATCGATATAGTCGCCGAGGCGAAACGTCATTAGGTCAGAATCCTAGGGAAAAAACCGAGCCGAAACCCTTATCGGTGTCGGTGACCCGGATAGTTTCATCAATGGTCGTAAACCCCTGGCGGACCTTCTGTAAAGCACTCATGCGCAGCGTGCTCATACCGAGCTTGACGGCTTCCCGTTTGAGCTCCATGGCCGACACCCCTTTCAGAATCAACTCCTTGAGCGCCTCGTGCATCACCATGACTTCATAGATGGCCAAGCGCCCCCGATATCCCGTTTCTAGGCAATTGTTACAGCCGCGGCCGTGGAAAGTCGGGAAACCATTGCTGACCTCGGAGGAATCCACACCAAGATTGATCAAAACTTCCGGCTTGACTTCCACCGGTTCCTTACATTTGTCGCAGATCTTGCGCACCAAACGCTGGGCGAGAATTAGGTTGACCGAAGATGTCAGCAAAAAC
>JAICHC010000605.1 GCA_025922795.1 Candidatus Binatia bacterium
CCTGCCTGCGCAACCTGCGGTGGCAGGCGACGATGTCTGGCCTCTGCCATGTACTGGGCCAACTGGCCGGTGATATCCGTGGCAACCATGAGCGACGCTCCGTTTTGAGCTTAAGACCCAACAGCGATCAGCACGTCCCACGAACGTGTGAATATCATAGAACTCCCGTTATTTTTGCATCGGGATGACCTCGCTCAAAAGCTTGCCCAACGGCCTGAGATCCTTGGAGCCGGGCGCGTCGGTGTCGAAATAGCCCAGGCCGTCCTTGCGCTGCTCTTCGGGCGGAATGTGATCTTTAGGGACGTCGATGCGCCGCGAGTTTTTGGCATCCCCCGGAATGCTCATGATTTTTTGAAATGCGGTCTGACCCGCTCGCGACAGATACCAGTTGATAAAGACCTTGGCGGCGTTTGGATGGGGCGCGCGATTGATCAGCGCCAGTTGGCCGAAGGCCGAGGAAATATTGATGCCTTCCTTGAAATGATAAGGCGGAAAATCTGAAACGGGAAGCCCCTGATTCTTCGCCTTCACCACCGTCGAGCCCTGGCACGGCAGACACAAAGCGACTCTTCCGTTGGCCAGCCAATCCACGGCTTGCCGCAAATCGCCGCTCATCGTCACATCCATTTCGCCGTAAAAACGCCGGATAAACTTTTCTCCAAGCTCTGGATGGTAGTAAATGAACCCCCAGGAACCGCCGGCGCCACGCACTTTGCGCAGGTCCAAGGAGACGATTTTTCCTTTGAGCTTCGGATTTAGAAAGTCCCAATAGGATTTGAAGTCGGCGGGTGTGATTTGTTGGGTATGGAAAGCCGGGTTGCCGCCGCCCGAAACGTTGCCTTCATACACGAAAATATACCCGCCTTCCTTGTCGACGTACTTGTGTTTGTGCTCCCACCACTTGGACGTGTCGCGGACTTCCGGCAAGAGCAGGGCGGGCTTGACGGGATCGAGAATTTTGTTCAAGAACAGCACCTGGTAAAGCGAGTTGCCGCCGCCGTTGTAAACATCGGCGAGAAATTTCTCGGCTCGCCTTTCCGCCGCGATACGCTTACTGAGTTGTGTGCCCGATCCGGTCACGCTGACCACTTTGATTTTAGGATAGGCTTTTTGAAATTCCCCGGAGTCGATTACTTTTCCGTAGCCGGAAATGTAAAGCGAGACTTGCCCCTCCTCTTCGGCGGCTTTGACGGTTTTATCCCACTCCGCCCGCCACGACTCGGCCGCTTCGCTCCGCGGCAACGAACTCCCGACGACCGTACCGGTAACGACGAAAAAGAAAAACACCCATGCGCGGGCGGCAATCATCTTGGCACCTCCTTGAGATCGTTGTGGAGATCTTAATGAACCGTGTCCCTAAAACAACAGCAAGTCGGCGATATCGGCATTTCCGCCAAACGAGTGCGTGGCCTGCGTGTTGAAAACTGGATGTAGTGAAGGGTTTCGGCCCGTGAAAAACACTTTCTGCACCGTTACCGCGGCTGCTCAGATAATAGATCGCACCAGGAAACGGATTGACATTTTCCGCGATCATCGACTATAGGACCCACAGACACCGATCTATCGATGCTTTATGCTACGGCATCGACTCCGCGTCCAAGGAGAACAAGCATGCCGATCTTATTCAAAGTCTGTTTGATTGTGGTCAGTGCTCTTATCAGCGGCCCGATTTCAGCCTACGCGCAAAGTAGTCGCGTTTCGGACCGAGAAAAGATCGTCGTCACTTACCCCAGCAAATCGATCACGAACTTTCCGATTTTAGAAACGGCGCGGCAGAAAGGTTTCTTTCAAAGGGAGCATCTTGACGTCACTCTGGTTTACATCCGCGGCGGCTTGGACATCAAGACGTTGCTCACCAATGACGCCGACTTTGCGATGGGGAGTACCACGGCAGTTACGGCGTTTGTTGCCGGTGCTCCATTGCGCATCATTTTGAGCTACAACGCGCACGTCGATCAGGGATTGTACGCCCAAGCCAAGTATCGTCGCATCGCCGACCTCAAAGGCCAGCCGATCGGATCACTGAATCCGGGCGGGCTCGTCGATACCATGGTACGGCGCATCCTCGTGAAGAACGGGTTGCAACCGGAACGCGATGTGAATCTGATCACCATGGGGGGTACTCCCGAACGTTTCGCGGCGCTCAAAGCCGGAGCTATTGCGGCGACGATGTTGAGCTCGCCGTTTAATTTTCTCGCCGACAAAGAGGGATTCTCGAAACTGGCCACAACCCGCGAGTACGTCGACGTTCCCGGCACGGCTGTGGTCGTGCACGCAGAACAAATCAAGACCCGGCCAAACACCCTCAAGCGATTCATGCGCGCATCGTTGGGCGCGATGAAATATATCAGGGATCACCGACGCGAGACGACGGAGCTGATCGCCCGTGAATTCAACATGGATCAAGAGATCGCGGGTCTAGCTTACGGACAGTTACTGGAATTGCTCAGCCCGGACGGGAGAAATCGGGTGAGCGGATACCAATTGCTGGTCGACTTCGCTCGTGCGGCACAAAAAATCGATCGCCCGGTCAACGCCGCACAGCTCATCGACGAAACGTTGCTTGACGAATTGATGCGAGAGGGCGCCTTATCCAAATGAAAAGCCGGAAAATGGTGAGGTCGATCGAGCTCCGCGCATTGAAGTCTTGACCGTATCGGCTGAATCAGCCACTCGCTCGCTGCCTCGAACTTGTCGAGAGCACCAGGCGCAGTTCATAGCTGCACCGCTGGTTTTTCGTAAGTGCTGCGATGAGCTGCATGCTCTATGCAATAACACCCCTACCGGTATCCCGCATTATGGTGGAAAATGGTTGGGTGTCACCATGTAATCGAGCGCGCAGAAGCCGAATCGCTTTTTTGCTTGAAAAGCCGGCAGAGAGACCGCCGCGGGTCGCGCGCGAACTTCCGCCTCGGAGGAAAAGTAACATGGCAGAGAAAGCACTCGTGGTACTGGGTGGAAGACTGATCGATGGCACCGGCCGGCCACCGATTGAGAATTCCGTCATCGTTATCCGGGGAGGCAGGTTCCAAGCAGTCGGTAGGAGCGGGGAAGTCTCCATTCCTGCCGACGCGCAGGTGATTGATGTCAAGGGCAAGACCGTTCTGCCGGGCTTTATCGACGGTCATGGCCAC
>JAICHC010000606.1 GCA_025922795.1 Candidatus Binatia bacterium
CGGACTTTCTCCGCGGCGATGGATTATCTCGAAACTCGGCAGGATATCGACGGCAAACGAATCGCATGCATGGGCGGTAGCTTCGGCGGTTATTGGGCTGCGAAACTGGCGCACACTGAACCGAGGCGGCTGCGCGGCGCGGTCAACTGGGGCGCCGGCGTGCATCGGACGTTTCAGGAAGAATGGTTGCGCCCGGCGCTGACGTTGACGGCATCGCAGTATTTGATGGGACCGGCGAGCCTGTTAGAGGCGCGCTCTTACATCTTCGGGGTGAAGACCCTCGAGGAGACGCTCAGAATCGCGCCGACTTTATCGTTGGTCGCACAAGGCTGGATCGACCAGCCGTGCGCGCCGCTGCTCTGCATCAACGGCAAAGAAGACGATCAACATCCGATCAGCGATCTCTATTTGTTGGCGGAACACGGCAGCCCGAAAGACTTGCGGATCATGCCCGGCGCCGGCCATATGGGCAGACGAAAGGGGCAGTCCAATGACGATGTTGTGGAGATTGTAACAAATTGGCTCAAAGACAAACTCGCTCGAAGGGAAGAAGAGAATGGCACGGATCGCAACCATCGATAAGAAAGAGGATTTAGCTCCGGAGGATCGCAAAGTTTACGAGGCGATCGCGCACAGCCGCGGCGCGGTTGGCGGCCCGTGGCGCGCCCTGTTATACAGTCCCGAACTGGCGCAGCGCACCATGCATCTCGGCAGTTACGTGCGGTTTGAATCGACTTTGGATCACAAGCTTGTCGAATTCGCCGCGTTGATCTCAGCGCGAGAGCTCGACTGCAAACACGAGTGGGCGGCGCATGTGAATCATGCCCAGAAGGCCGGCATCTCCATGGAGAGCATTCGCGCAATTTACCAAAAGAAAGGCGTGGAAACTTTTTCCGCCGAGGACGCGCAGATCGTAAGCTTCGTGCGCGAGATGATTCATGCGCATCGCGTCAGCGAGGCGACATTCCAGGCGGTCTATGGCCGCCTCGGCGAGAAGAAGATGGTCGAGCTGACGGCGACCGTCGGTTACTACGCCATGCTCGCCTGCACGCTCAACACGTTCGACGTGTTTACGGCGACGCCACCGGACGACCTTAGGATCTAGACGGAACCACCGCTCGCATTTCATGATGCTCTTCCTGATCCTCGGCTTGATGTTGGTGCTGGTTTCAGCGGAAGGGCTAAGCGCCGAACCGTCGCTGGACTACCCTCCCAGTAAAACGGTTGATGTCGTTAACGACTATCATGGCAATCAGGTGCCCGATCCTTACCGCTGGCTCGAACAGCTCGAGTCGAACGACACGCATTTGTGGATCGAAGCGCAAAATCGGGTCGCGTCCAAATATCTCGATGCCCTGCCTCTGCGGCAGACGCTGCATAAGCGCATCACCGAATTGTGGAATTATCCAAAAACCACGGTGCCCCGCCAAGAGGGTGGCCGGCTTTGGTACCGGAAAAATTCCGGACTCCAGCCCCAAGCCGCGGTCTATTACCGAGCCACCCTGACATCCCCGCCCGTGATGGCGCTCGATCCAAATTTACTGTCACCGGACGGCGCCATTGCACTGTCCCAGATCGCCCCTTCGCCCGATGGCAAATTTTTAGCTTATGCAACCGCCGCCGCCGGCGTCGATTGGGAAACGATTCGGGTGCGCGAGCTGGAAACGAACCGTGATCTCGGTGACGTTGTCGAACGGGTGCGTTTTTCGCGAATCGCGTGGACGCATGACGGCAAGGGATTTTTCTACAGCCGCTACCCCATTCCACCCGCCGGGAAAAAACTCGAAGCGCCGCTCGCCATTCATTCGCTCTATTATCACCGACTGGGCACGGCCCAATCGGCGGATCGTCTCATTTATCGCGACAACAATGACCCGCAGTGGTTCGTGCGCGGCAGGGTCACTCGCGATGGTCGCTATCTGCTCGTGCGCATCTCTCAGGGCAGCGGCCGACGTAACCGGCTCTATTACCTGGATCTGCAAAATGCGACGGAGCCGCAGCTCGAGGGTCCACTTAGACATCTGGCCGGCAACGGCGAGGCGATGTATCGCTTTTTCGGCAATGTGGGCGCCAGCTTTTTTCTTCGTACCGACAGCGGTGCCCCGCGCCGGAAGATCGTTGCCGTCGAGATCAACACCCAAGCTCCACTGGCGGCTAAAACAGTCGTCCCCGAAGGGCGCTATGTGATTCAGGACGCGGTCTTGTCAGGGGGCAAGATCGTTGTCCAGCATCTGCTCGATGTCCGCAATCGGATCAAATTCTTCGCGCTTAACGGCCGGGAGTTGGGCGAATCGGCGCCTGCCGGCATCGGCACGATAAGGGATTTAACCGGTCTCTACGATGTGGCGGAGCTGTTTTACAGCTTTACCTCGCCGCTTTCTCCCTCGGCGGTTTTTGTCTGCGTAGACCTTTGCCGCGCGCCGGTTCCCTTTGAAGCGGCTAGGCCGGCCTTCGATTATAGAGCCTATGAAACGAAGCAGCTGGTTGCGACGAGCAAAGACGGTACTCGGGTTCCCTATTTTCTGACCGCGCGTAAGAATGTGCCGCTCGATGGGGATCATCCGACATTGCTCTACGGCTACGGCGGATTTTCCAATAGTCTAACGCCGCGATACCGTGCGGACCTTCCGGCCTGGCTCGAGCTCGGCGGAATCTTCGTCACAGCCAATATTCGCGGCGGCGGGGCCTACGGCGAGGTGTGGCACCGCGACGGCATGCTGGACAAGAAACAAAACAGCTTCGACGATTTTATCGCAGTGGCCGAGGACTTGATCCGTCGCGGATACACTTCGGCGCGGCGGCTGGCGATTCAAGGAAGCTCGAATGGGGGCCTGTTGGTCGCCGCAGTGAGCAATCAACGCCCCGATCTTTTTGCCGTTGCGACTCCAGCTGCAGGCGTCATGGACATGCTGCGCTACGACAAGTTTACCAGCGGCGGTGCCTGGATAGCCGAATACGGCGCGCCCTCGGACTCGAAGATGTTTGGTTTCTTGTTTCAATATTCGCCGCTGCATAACCTGAAGCCGGGAGTCTGTTATCCGGCCACGCTGATCCTGACGGGCGACCGCGACGACCGCGTCGTGCCCAGTCACTCGTTTAAATACGCCGCTGCGCTGCAGACCATACAAA
>JAICHC010000607.1 GCA_025922795.1 Candidatus Binatia bacterium
ATAACGGCGATGTTTGCGGGTGGGGTGTTTTTTAACGAGTATCTCGAGGCGGAAAGAAAAAAAGTCGATGACGTGATCGCACAAAGTCAAGTGCAAAAAGAGAAGTTGGCCGCGCTTCGAAATCGGGCGCAGGAAGTCCAGAAGACGCTCTCTCATTGGAAGAGCTTGCGCGAGAGAATCCATGCTGCGCTGCCAGGCCGAAACAAATCGGCTTCGGAAAATAGGTCTGAAGGGGAGGAGTTACAGCAATTTCTTGGCGTGCTTCAGGGAGAGCTCAAGCAGATGATCGCGTCGCTTCCTTCCGAATGGCCGGTACGGGGACGAGTGGTCTCGGGAGTCGGGATGCGCCCATCTCCCTGGACAGGGAAGATGGCGTACCACGCCGGGCTGGACATTCCCAACCCCATAGGAACTCCGGTGGTCGCGTCCGGAGACGCGGTCGTGGAGTCGATCGACAGCAAGCGCGGGACAATAGTTTTAGACCATGGTCAAGAGATCAAAACTAAATATGCCCACCTATCGAAAGTTTTTGTCAACCAAGGCGAGCGCGTCCGCCAGGGACAAACGATCGCGGCGGTCGGTAATGTAGGGCGGAGCACCGGGCCGCATCTTCACTATGAAGTCAGGGTCGCCGGTGTTGCCATTGACCCGAGGGAAGGTTTAATCAGTGCGACGCGAGCAGAGTAGTACGGATCGTTCACTCAAGGCGCGACAAATAAAATCGCAAGCTCAGCGTTTGTAATTCTCGCCGCCCCAGATCTCTTTTAAAAATCCGCTCTTCTCTAAATTATTCACGAAACTATTGTCGTAAATCTCTTGGGGTTTTCTTCTGACGGGAGCGCCGAGTTCACGGGCAAGGTCAACGGCTTCGGCGACCGCCTTGGCCGGAACAACCATGGTACGATCGAGGATTTCTCTGGCGTAAACGTCGTAGGCGGATTGCAACGCTTCGGGATCTTTGGTGCGCATCGCTTTGCTGATCGAAGCTTTGGCCTTGTCCGGATGCTTCTCGACGAAATAAACGACCTCGGCAAAGGCGGCGACCATGCGTTGGGCGATCTCGGGCCGCTCGCGGAGCATTTTGTGACTCGTGTGCAAGCTGCTGTAGACGAACGGCAGATTGAGGTCGATCAGGCGATAGAGGACGTTGAACCCTTCATTCTTCGCGCGGACGTCGAGGGGGGGCGTAATGATGACTCCTTGGACTATGCCTGCGGCCATCGCCTGATAGCGCTCGCCCTGACTGCCGCCGATGGGCCGGATCGTGACCGACTCCGGAGCCAACCCCATTTTTTTCACTACGGCGCGTGAAAGCCGGTCGCTCAGATCGCCCACGCGTGCGATTCCCAGGGATTTTCCCTTGAGATCTTCGGGGCGCCGGACTTCCTTTCGCGTGACCAACACGTAGGGCAACTTGACTAGCGGGGAAGCGATGATCTTGGCATCGATCCCGGCTGCCAAGCCGGGAATCGTCGCGTCCGCGGCACAGTAGGTGAATTGGACCTCGTCGCCGGAAAGGGCCGACAGATTGGGGCCGCTGCCGCGGATGAATACATTTTCGAACTTCATCCCATATTTGTCGAATAGGCCGTTGTCGAGCGCCGTATAGAGATGCACGAAGCCGCCGGAAACGGCGCAGGTGGAAATGCGCATTGAGAGCGGCCGCTCGCCCGCTTTCGGCAAATAAGGATTGGCGAAAGCAGCGTACGGGAGCAGCGAGAGAAGCAATACGAGGACTGCTGTCTTCATAAAATCGAGCGGACTCTATGCCAATTCATTGTTCTTGTAAATAGATATGTCGCCGCGGCCGCGTTTGATGCGCCGCCGACCAGCAGAGATTTTGCGCCGCGGCAGCCGCTAAAGAAGCGGAGCGGTTGGCATGGTGAAATCGCAACACGAAATCATTCGATGCCGCTTCGATAGGAACTATTCCGACAGTTTTTTCACTCGCGCGACGACGTCCTGCGGCTGGTTCATGACTTCACGGATTTGCGCTTCCACTTCTGTTCCGGGGAGCGCCTGGAGATCGAGTCGGCGCTTTTGGGCTTCTGGGACGACTTCCGGATCCGCGAAGGTTTTGAGATAGGCTTCACGCAAGATATTCACGCGATCGGCCGGCGTGCCGGGTGTTGTCACCATTGGTCGTCCCAAGGTGGCGGACACGAGCATGACCTTCGCGACGCTGCGGCTGAATGTCGATGTTTTCCTTTTGTCCATGAACTCGGCCAACGTCGGTGCGTCGAGCAGGCGGGGATCTTTCTTCGCGCCGGTTTGGACGATGTGGCGGTCAAAGCCGTTTTTATGCCAGGTGAAATAGGGCTCGCGCGCGAAGTGCGTGGTCACACCGGTGCCGCGGCAATGGATCTCGCCCTTCTCGAGCGCAAGATCGATTTCCACGCCGCCCGGGTAACCGCGAATGTCTTGGAACTTCACGCCGAGAGTTTCGGCCAAGATACTGGTCATGATCGACGTAAGATCGGACGTGCCGGTGGCGCCGCATTTCGGTTGATCTTTCGAGCTCATCACGTCTTCGAGCGATTTCCACGGCGCGTCGGCTTTCATGTAAAGCACGAGGTCGCGCTGATCGATGCTGCCGATCCACGATAACTTGGCCACATCGAAGGTCGCTTCCTTGCGGCCGAGCAGTTGATCGAGGTAAATGCCGCTGCCCAGCATGCCCAGGGTCAAGCCGTCGGGTTTGGCGACGCCGTAAACGTAGTTGGTCGCCGTTAGCGATCCCGCGCCGGGCATGTTCTGAACAATGATGTTCGGATTGCCGGGAATGTATTTGCCCATGTGGCGGGACAGCAAGCGGGCATATTGATCGTAGAGTCCGCCGGACGTAAAGCCGACGACGATGCGAATGGTTTTATCTTTGTAAAACGGAGTCGATTGGGCGTGCGCGGCACTGAAAATTGCGCCGAACGCCAAGATCGTCAGAGCGATCATAAAGCTCGCATTAAGGCCGCGTTGCCCGGTTGATTCGCTTGTCATAGTTCCCTCCGGCATTTTCTCGGCACACTCGCTTATACGGTAATTCTGTATTCTTCTGCAATCGGCAACTTGACAGATTTCTCGGCGCGGCTTTATTAAGGAGTTCATAAGTATCTAGACAACAGGGTTTG
>JAICHC010000608.1 GCA_025922795.1 Candidatus Binatia bacterium
CAGTTGAGTACAAAAATTTTGCAGTTCTTTGTGATCGACTTTCGGCATGTCAGGTCCGTTTTTCGCTAATGCTAACTGGTCTACGATGCAAGGCCGATACGCGTGGTTATTTCGACCGAAGGGAGAAATCTTTAAATCTCTCGACTTTGCTCGGGCCAACGGGCCAAGCCCGACGTTTGGCATTCCGTGCTTTGCGGCTTTGCACGGTACTGTCTCATTTCGATCATTTCTTGTGCACGGGAAAATAGCGTTCCAGCCAGTCGGCCACGATCCGCGTCAGGCGCGGGTTTTCCTCGCTGAACGTAAAATGATCGACATCGGACAGCAAATGCAATTCCGCCGGCTGGCGGGCGTGTTTAAACATCTCGATCGATTCATAGGTCGGCGTGACCGAGTCGTTGGCGCTGTGAAGCAAGAGCACCGGGCGCGGCGAAATGTTGCCGATCTGATCATCGGCGCGGAAATCGTTCATGCTCTGCGCCGTCTCGGCGGGAAATTCCATGATCGAGCCGTGGCTCATGCGATTGCGCAGTTTTTCCGGGATCGGCACGATGTCATAGCGCGGCACCATCAGCGATCTGCCGGTGCGCTCGCGATAACGTTTTCCTTCTTCCAGCATAGCGGTGAACTTGGCCCATGCCTCGGGCGTCGGGTGCTGGCCGCGAAATTTGCGCTCGCCGTCGCCCCAGCCGCCGCAGGAAATCACCGCGGCGACGCGGCGGTCGGCGCCGCCGGTGAAAACCGCCACGGCTGCGCCGAAGCTGCTGCCGACCAAGGCGATCCGCTGCGGATCGACTTCGGTACGGGTGGCCAGGTAAGACACCGCGTTGCGAGTATCGGCGACCTGATCGAGACAGATGATTCTACCGCGCTCGCCTTCGCTGTCGCCGCAGCCGCGAAAGTCGATGCGCAGCGTGACGTAGCCCCATTCGCTCAATTGCTTGGCGACCACGACCTGGCCCGAACCGTCTTTATTGCCGCCAAACCCATGGAGCACGATAAACGCTGGCCGGCGCTCACCAGTCTTCAAGTCAGGCGGAGTTTCGAGGATACCCGCCAGCTTGAGGCCATCCGATTGGAAGGTAATTTTTTCTTCCATGAGTTTCGCTCCTCCCTCGCTGCTGTGAAGGGCGCAGCATGCTGCGCCCCTACGGGCGGCGGCCCCACAGCTCTTTTAGAAAACCGCTCTTGTCGAGTTGTTCAGCAAAACTGTTGTCGATGATCTCTGCAGGTGTTTTTCTGATTTGCGTGCCGTCCTCGCGTGCGATCTCGACCGCCTCGGCGACCGCATTCGCGGGCACTACCAGCCGCCGGTTGACCAGCGACGTGGCGTAGGCATCATACGCGGATTGCAAGACTTCCTGATCATTGAGGCTCAGAACTTTGGCCAACGCGGCTTTGCCCTTGTCGGGATTCATTTCGAGAAAATATACCGCTTCGGCGAGCGCGGCGACGGATCGCTGAACCAAGAGCGGCCGTTCCTTTAGGCTTCTTTGGTTCGTGAACATGGAGCTGTAAATGGCCGGAACGTTCAATTCATTCAGATTATAGATCAGGGTGAATCCGTCGCGCTTGGCGCGCACATCCAGGGGCGGTGTTAGAAAAGTTGCCTGCGTCAGTCCCTGCACCATCGCGTTGTATGGTTCGAGCTGGCCTGTGCCGCCGATGTGCATGAGCTTGACGTCCTGCGTGGTCAAATTGAATTTTTTCAGCACCGATTTGGCCAGCCGGTCGGTGAGGCCGCCGGGCCGGGAGACAGCGATCGTTTTGCCTTTGAGATCCTGCGGCCGGCGAATATCCTTGCGGCCCACCAGCACCCAGGGCAGGCCGACGATGGTTGAGCCGATCATTTTGGCATCGGCGCCGGCGGCGATACGCGGGATCATCGGATCGGCGGAGCAATAGATGAACTGAATCTCGTCGGCCGACAAGGCGGCGAGACTGACCACACCGCCCCGCAGGGTCACGTGCTCGATTTTCACGCCATATTTGTCGAAAAGCCCGTTGAACAGCGCGCTGTATAGATGAATGAAGCCGCCGGTGATCGAGCAGGTGCCGACCCGTGCGCTGATCGGTGCTTCGCCGGGTTTGGGGAGGAACGGATTGGCGTAGACGTGGTCGACAATTGCCAAAATCAAAATCGCGATGGCAAGAAGAGGGGAGACGGAGAACATCATTGTTGGCTCATCATCTTTCCCGAGTCGGGCACGGAATTATGCCCATGGGCCGGAGAATGTTTCGCCGAGATAGGCAGCGGCGTCTTGATCCAACGTCTCGGGCCAATCGTCGAGCCTGCTTGGCTGCCTGAGTTCCTTCGGCCTCGGCTTTCCTTCCCAGCCGATTTGCTCCATGGCGTAGTAAAGTTGCAGCGTGTGGCCGTCGGGATCACGCACCGTCGCGGAGTACTCGATGCCGGGGTGAAGCTCGTGGGGCAGCGATTCAGTCACTTCGACGCCGTGATCGCGGAAGAATTTTACCGCATCCCTGAGCTGGCGATAGTTGGCGAGCTGCACTCCCAAGGCGGTGCATTTGGAGTGTGGGCTTAATCCGAGGAGGTCACGCAATGAGAACGGCAACAGCGCCAACGAATGGTGCTCGGTATTGGCGCGAAAAAATAAACAGCGCTCGCCCTGGTAAAAAACTTCCTCGGTGAGAATGAACCCCAGTGTATCGCGATAGAACTCCGTAGCCGCGTCGAGATTTTCGGTGAAAAGATACACCGGGCCGAGTCGGACGATCTTGAACGGGCGGGACAGCAGAACACCGTCGACATCGTAGTGCGCCGGCAGCCGGTCGAGGTGGCGATAGCCGGAAAAAATGTCGATGCCCCTGGCGCGCGCCTGCTCGACTTCCTCAAATTCCGAAATCTGCGGCAACTCGGGCGGCTGGTCGAAACCGCGATCATACATGGCCTTTGGCTTACTGTGGCCGTTCCAGCCGATTTGCTCGATGCCGTAGTAAAGCTCGTTGCTCTGACCGTCGGGATCGTACAAGTACGTGTGCCAGTTCGATCCCGGCATGTCGCGGCCGGAACGCTGTTGCTTGATGCTGCGCTGATTGAACCATTGAATCGCATTGCCGACTTCGCGCAGGCTGCCGACCTGCCAGGTGATCTGGTTGA
>JAICHC010000609.1 GCA_025922795.1 Candidatus Binatia bacterium
CACATTGCCGAGGCTCCAGCCGTGGGCTTCGGCGGCCCGAACCTCCAGGTCCGCTTTCGCCGCCAACCCGGGCAGAGTCAATCCTCTGCCGCTGATCTCGGCTGTGCCATGCACGACTCCGGAGAAATTCTGGTTATCCAGCCACTGGCGCAACTGGAAGTTATCGACCGCCAGCGAGGTCGTGTAACGCGGCAGCTCCGCCGTGACATCGGCGTGAAATTTGCCCGTCAGTTTCGCCCCGGCGGCGGCTAATTCGATGTTGCCGTTCAAAGCATCGAGCGGCCCATCGATCCCCAAGCTACCCGCCAGATCGTGTTTGATCGGCCACTCGGGGACAAAGTAAGCGATATCGGCAGCCGCGAGCTTCGGCAGTGTCGCTTGAGCTTTTATTCTGAGAGGTTCGGCTTGAACGATCTCGCCGTTGACTCGAATTTGTGAGTGGCGGCTCACCGCCCAAAAATTTTTCAGGCTTAAGACTCCGGGTCCGGCGGCGCTTTGCTGAAAGCCCAACCCACCTTTCAACCGCAAATCCGGTTGACCTTGGGCCGAAAGCAAAGTGGCGGCTTCTTGAACGTCGATGCGCAAGCCGGCCGGATGCACGCGCACACCGCCCCTCAAGTTCAGTCCTGTGAATTGATAAAGCTTGCCTTCGAAACCGAGCGCGATCTTGCCATTGTGCACATCGAGCGCATTCACCGTCGCAACCCAAGCGGAAGCTGCTTCCGGCTCAGTCCCGCGCGACCCTAAAGCTTCGACGACGTTCCATTCTCCGCTATCGTTCCGTTTCAGAATCGCACGCGGTTCTGCGGCATCGAGGCGCGCGATCTGCACTCGACCCCAAATCAGCGGCCATAAGGAGAAGACAACCCTCAAACGGGGGATCGCTACGATCTCATCGCCTTCGTAACGCAGCACCGCATTGTGAAGAATAAGATCACCCCACAAAGTGCCATCGAGTCGTTCAACGGCGATTTCGCCACGAATCTGTTCGTTGATGATCGCGACCGCCTGTTCGCGCGCCCAACGGGTGAAATTTTCCGTGCGCACATAGATCGCCGCCGCGATAATCAGGAGCGACAGCAACAGCCCCAATCCGAGCACAAACCATTTTGTGAATCGCCAAAACATAGGCATGGTTAAAAATAAGCTCCGATACTGAAATGAATCTGCCAACCTCTATCGCCAGGCGGCCGCTTGAACGGAAAACCGATATCCAAGCGGATCGGCCCGACCGGCGTCGAATAGCTCAAACCGAAACCACCGGAGAATCGTAAATCGTCCACCGGTGGATCGTAGGTTTGCGTCGAAACCTGGCCGAAATCGATAAACAATGCCCCGTTCAATTCTTTCCATAGCGGCCGGCGGAACTCCAGCGACCCTTCCACCAGACTCAGCCCGCCAATCGGATCGTCGTCGGCCGTCAGCGGACCCAATCGCCACCGGCCGTAGCCGCGCACACTTTTTTCGCCACCGGAGTAAAAACGCTCGAACAGTGGAAAGTTTTTGTCGGAGCCGATGGCATCGGCCAAACCCAGCTTGAGACGGCTTGCGAAAACCGTGTCCCAGCCAATATCGATATATTTCCTGGCCTCCGCGGTGAGCTTGAAGAAGCTATACTTGCCTCCCCAAATTGTGCCTGCTTGATCGAGGTGCAACGCCAACACGTGGCCTTTTTTGGGGTAAAATGGATTGTCCGACGTGTTCCACACCAGCCCTGCGGCCGGCCCGGAAAGAAGCCCCTTCCGCCGGATTTCTCCCAGCGCCAAGGCGACGTCCGAATCGATATTGTTCAGTTGGTTGTATTCCAACCGGTAGCCGACAAAGGCGGTCAGCGTTTTAGAGAACCGATGGTCGAGCCGCGGTAGGAACCGCGACGCGTTGCGCAAGTAAATGTCTTCGGTTTCCTGGTCATGCCTGAAGCCGAGCGTTCCCTGCGTATCGCGCGATAAAAAGTGCGGTTGAACCAATGTAACGGCTCCGCTGGTTGCAAGCGAGGAGTATTTTGCGATCACGGACAAACGCCGGCCGCCACCGAGCCAGTTCAGGTGGCGCCATTCCAGTTGTGTGCGAAACTCGTCCTCGGTACCGTAGCCGAGCGCGATCCTGATCTCGCGATGTTCGCGCTCAGCCACTTCCACTTCCATGGGCACCGTCGTCGGCTTGCCCGCTGTTTCTGCCGGGCCCACGCGGACCGTGCTGAAAAGCTCTAGAGCCAGGAGTTTCTCGCGCGACTCGACGATTTTCGAGAGCGAATAGAGCTCCCCGGCGTCATACGTGAGCTCGCGCGTGACCAGCTCCGGCTCGACCTTTCCGGTGCCCTTCACCTCGGTCTCTCCGAAATAAGCGATCGGCCCCGGCTCGGCGCCGTAGCGAATGCGCGCGTTGTGTTCGTCCAGGTTGATCTCCGCCTTGCGTTGGGTTTCCACATGCGCGTAGCCGTTGTCCAAAAACGCGCCACGCAAGATTTGCTCTCCTTGCTGATAGTCTTGCTCGCGAAAAATCTCACCGCGTTTGACCGGCAGCTCCTCGGGCAACGGCGGCCGTTTTCGATCCGGGCCTTTGACCGCGACTTCGACATTGATTTCCGAGATCAAGACGGGTTCGCCTTCGCTTACGTCGATCTGCACCGCGATCCGGCCGGCCTCTGCGTCGACCTCCAAATCGTAAACCAGCGCCGCCTCGTAGTAGCCGTTGGCCTCATAAAAACGGCGCAACCGTTCGAGATCGGTGCGGAAGGTGACAGCATCGAAGACCGGCCGCTCCTCCCAGAAGCGGTACCAGGGCCGGTCTTTCGTGACCATCACCTCGCTTAATTGGGCTTTCGAAAATTTTTCACTTCCGGAAAACTCAATCCGCTCCACGCGCCACTGCCGTGCAGGATCAAGAGCGTCGACTAAAACCGCGAAAACCATTCGGGGGCAAGGAAACAATGCGGTAAGAAAGAAAAGAAGAATAGTGCAGCCTCGCGTCACTCATTACCTTTACCATCTGAGACAAGTCTACGGAATGTGTCTCCTAAGGTAGCTAAACTATTATGGAGTTCATAAGTATCCAGACAACAGGATTGGTTGGACACGAAGGGACGACTCGTTCCAAGCCCAGGCAAAGCGTCTGTAGGTCA
>JAICHC010000610.1 GCA_025922795.1 Candidatus Binatia bacterium
CCGCGCCGAGGCAAAGACCTCGCTCCTTCAGAAATTCATGAAACTGCGCCAGATCGCTCAGATAATTCCGCAAGGTGTGCGGTGAAAAGTACCGTTCGCCGCGCAAATGCTCGGAGTATTGTTGAATGAGCTCTTCCACGAAACTGAGGCTACAATACCACGGCGGCCGGCGGGAGCGAAATGAATCTCCCCTGCTTTCGAGCCGGCGGCGGCTATGTTATGCCTGAAGGAAAGCAAATACGTGATAAACGAAGAACCTGTTACATTTCACAACCGCCGGGGCGACACTCTGCATGGAGTGCTGCATCACCCGTCCGGGAAATCGCTGAAGGGCGCGGTCATCCTGTGCCACGGCATGGATTCGGACAAGAATAGTGAAAAGCTGATCCTGCTCGGACGGAAGCTCGCCGATCAAGGCGTCTTGGCGCTGCGTTTCGATTTCGCCTACGTCGGCGAGTCGAGCGGCAAGTTCGAGGACATCACTTACAGCGGCGAAGTCGAAGATCTCAGGGCCGCCTATGCGGTTGTGCAAGATCGCCAGCCCGGCAAAACGGCCGTGCTCGGCTCGAGCATGGGCGGGACGGTCGCTCTCCTGTTCGCCGCCGCGGAACCCCGCGTCGCCGCGCTGGTGACCGTGGCGGCGCCGGTGCATCCGGAAAGATTTCCCAGACGAGTGCTCAGCGCTGCACAACTGCAGGATTGGCGCGACTGCGGTTTTACATTCTTCAACGGTCGGCGTTTGAATGTCTCCTTGCTCGAGGACTTGGAGCGGCTGAACGTGCCTGAATCGGCGCGCAACGTGCTTTGTCCGGTTTTGATCCTGCACGGCGACGCCGACGAAGTCGTGCCGGTAGAAGAAGCCTATGAATTGCACGAGTGTCTGGCCGGGGCGAAACGCTTATCGGTCTTGAACGGCGCCGATCACCGCCTCGCCAACCCGGTGCTCATACAGCGGGCCATCGAAGAAGCCCTAGGTTGGCTCACCGAGCATGTCCGGTAGAACTAGACCGTGAAAAACAGTTATCCGATGCTTCGCGCCATTTTTCCTTTGCTGCTGCTTCTTGCCGGCGCTTGTGGCCGCGACCTCAGCACCGCTCAAGGCGTGGTTGAAGAATTCGTCGACCAGCACTACGTCCATATCGATCTAACGAAGGCGAAAACGCTCGCCGTCAGCGTGGCGCTCCACAAGGTCAACGAAGAGATTCGTCTCACTGATGGCCAGAAGATCGACGCATCGACGCAGAAACCGCGCGTCCACTACGTTCTGTTGGAAAAACAGGAAGGCGCCCAGCGCGCCTCGTTCCTCTATGAGGGTACGATCCAATCGGACGATGGCACGTCGTTTACCCGGAAATGGCTGATCAACGCGCGCAGGGAAGGCGACCATTGGCGGGTCTCGAATTTTACGGAATCGGATTAGACGCGGAGTTCCGAGTTTCTGGTTTCTAGTTTCTGGTCTCCGTATCAACTAGGAACTGAAAACCAGCAACTGGAAACTACCGATCTACGCTCCCGCCGGCTGAGCGCCCGGGGGCGGCGCCGCCGCTTCTCTCGGTTTCATCTTGATCTGTAACGCCAATCCCGCCGCGATCATCGCGATCACGCCACCCGAGAGAAAAGCGAACTGGTAATCACCCATCCAGGTGCGAAGCGCGCCTGCTGCCGACGCCATAATCGCCGCGCCGATCTGGTGCGACATGAAGATCCAGCCGTAAACCTTGCCGACATTTTGTTTGCCGAAGGTATCGGCCGTGATCGCCATCGACGGCGGCACAGTCGCGAACCAATCGAGACCGTAAATAATCGCGAAAAATACCAGACCGGTAAAATCCTGAACAAAGGGAAGGATCAGTAGCGAGAAACCGCGCAATGCGTAAACCAGCGCAAGCCAGCGCTGCGGCTGCACCCGATCGATCATCCAGCCGGAAAAAATCGTCCCGACCATGTTGAGACCGCCCATAATGCCGAGGAGCGAGGCGGCGGCGATCTGCGGGATGCCGATCTCGATCTCATGCGGTATTAAATGCGTGCCGATCAAACCGTTGGCGGTGCCGCCGCAAACGAAAAAACTCCCGGCAAGCAGCCAGAACGTTGGATGGCTCACCACCTCTCGGGCCGTAATCGTGGCATTTTTGGCCGGCATGCCGCGCAACGATGCCGCGCCGGCGGTTGCCGCCGCCGGTTGATCGGCGCCGTACGGCTCCAAGCCGACTTCGGCCGGGTCGTCGCGCATAAAAAGAAAAATCAAAGGCAGCAAAAACAGAGCCACGACGATCAACGTCATCGATCCCAGACGCCATCCTGCGTAAGTGATCATGGCCATGAAGAACGGCAGAAAAATAATCTGGCCGGTCGAACTTGCGCTACCGAGAATACCCAGGGCGAGCCCGCGCCGAGCGACGAACCAGCGATTGCCGACCGTCGCGGTCAGGACTGAACCGACACCGCCGGCGCCGAGACCGACGATGATCCCCCAAACTAGAAAGAACTGCCAGAAGTCGGTCATTGCCATGGTGCCGCTGACTCCGACGATCAGTAACAGCAGGCTACCCATCATGACTTTGCGGGGCCCGAAGCGGTCGATCAAGTACCCGCTAAGGGGCGCGGCGACGCCGAAGAGCAAAAGATTCATGCTGACCGCGGAGGCGATCATCGTCCGGCTCCAGCCGAACTCGGCTTCCAGCGGATGGATCAACACCGACGGCGACGAGCGCACTCCAGCGCTCGTCAAGGTGGTCAAAAAGCAGATCCCGAGAACCAACCAACCGTAATAAAAAGGAAGTGAGAGAGGCGGGCGCTTTTGGCTGTTAAGCGTGCTGTGGTTTTCCATATCTTCATATAGATAATCCTCTTTGATCCAAAGCACAATCTTACAGTCTGCTGCTGAAAAGGAAGCATAGACCGTCGCCCTGAGCCATGTCGAACGGTGCGCTCACCCGTCTCATCCGGACTGGACTAATGGAGTGCTGGAGTGGTGGGTTCAAGACCAATACTCCAATATTCCATTACTCCAACACTCCAATTTTGTGCGCGCGCCTCGCCCCCTGAGTCTTTTGAGCAGCTTGCTAGTTTGGGGTGCGTGGAATCGGCCTAACCCCGCTATTTCACTGTTTGCGATC
>JAICHC010000611.1 GCA_025922795.1 Candidatus Binatia bacterium
ACGGCTTGAACACGGGCGCGTCGTTGATTTGTTCAAAAAGTTCAAATCGTTCAAGCCGTTGAAGACGTTATGAAGAATAAAGGCAAGGTCCGCGGCCCGCTTCTGGGGGCCCACATGTCCATTGCCGGGGGTGTCGGCAATGCCTTTCTCGAGGGGAAAAAGGTCGATTGCGATGCCATTCAGATTTTTACCAAGTCGTCGCGTCAATGGGCTGCCAAACCGTACACCAAAGAAGAAATCGAGCTGTTTCACATCAATCGGAAAGAGACCGGCATCGCGGCCGTCATCGCCCACGACTCCTACTTGCTCAACTTGGGCTCACCGGATGCGGCGCTGCGCCAGCGCTCGGTGGCAGGCTTTATTGATGAATTCGAGCGCTGTGAAATCCTCGGTGTGACGAATCTGATAGCGCACCCCGGCGCGCATCTCGGCGCTGGGGAATTGGAAGGTATCAAGACGATCGCAAACTCTTTAGACGAAGTTCACCACGCGTGCCCCGGTTATGGCGCGAAAGTCACTCTCGAGATCACCGCCGGCCAGGGCTCCAATCTCGGTTACCGCTTCGAGCAAATCGCCAACATCATCGATGCCACCCGGCAGGGCGACCGCTTGCGCGTATGCTTCGACACCGAGCACGCTTTTGCTGCCGGTTACGATCTTCGAACGGCCGAAGGCTACGAGCGAACGTTCGCCGAATTCGACAAGATCATCGGCATCGGCCGGCTTGCCGCTTTCCATCGGAACGATTCCAAAAAAGAGTTCAATTCCCGCGTCGATCGCCACGAGCATATCGGCAAGGGCTTTCTTGGCATCGAAGCTTTTCGCCTGTTGCTAAACGACCCAAGGTTTTGGGGGTTGCCGATGTGCTTGGAAACACCGAAAGGACCGGATTTGAAGGAGGATCGTGAAAATCTTGCGCTGCTGCGAAGCCTGATTAGGGAGTGATCGCCGTAGCCAAAGAATTTTACCGCGATAATCGCGAAGAGCACCAAGAAATATACTATCTGATGACTTTTTAACTCCTGTGCTTGCGGATTCTACCCGGGAATCTCAATCCCCGGGAAAAAATACTGGACGATGACCCCGAGGGCGTAGCCCAGGACGGCAGCGCTGACCGCAATAAAAAAAAATTGCAGACCCGATAAAAGCAGCGACTGGCCGGCGAGCATGCCCTTAAAGGCACCAACCCCGAAAAGCGTCAGCGCACCGAGCAAGGCCGAGAGATAGAGAGCGGTCAAACCCGGCAGGAACATGTAGGGCAGGATCGGCATAATGGCACCGACTATAAAAGACAAGCCCATGATCAGCGCCGCTTGCACCGGCCGATTGATTTCCGCACTACCCAATCCGAAAACCTTTTCCTGAAACGTGCGCAGAAAAACATTACGCTGCTGAATCAGCACCTTGACCATCCGGTAGCTTTGCTCCTTGCTCATTCCCTCCTCACTGAGCGCCTTAAGCAAGCCTTCCGCCGCCATGTAAGGCTCCCGTTCGGCGAGCTTCTCGGCCTCGCCAATCTCTTTATCGAAAATCTCCTTCTGCGCGTTGGAAGAAAGATAGGAGCCGGCGGCCATCGAGATTGCCCCGGAAAACATCGCCGTGAACCCGGTAATGATGACGACAAGATTATTTTCGGTCGCGCCCTGAATGCCGGCCAAAAGGCCGACCGTGCTGATCAAGCCGTCCTGAATGCCGAAAACGAATTCGCGAATCCGCGCCCGGCTCTCGATCAGCTGTTTTTTTTGCTGGATTTCGTCGAGAGACATGGGAATGGATCAATGGAGAATTGGAAACGGAGAAGAAAAATTGAAACAACACCAGTTTGGATGTTCACAATCTCTACAAGTTTGCGTCAATTATCCATTATCAATTGTCCATTGTGCTAATATTTCAGTCCCAGATCTCCGGTCGGGTCGCCGGGCTTCCAATCGGAAGGGCACAGTCGGTCCGTGCGCAGCGCCTTGAGCACGCGCAAAGTTTCTTCCACGCTGCGCCCGACGTTCACGTGGCTGACAACTTGATAAGAGATGCTACCCGCCTGGTTGATGATAAAAGTGGCGCGCAGACTCACGCCGGCTTTTTCGTCGAGCACGCCGTAGGCGCGGCTGATGGATTTCTCTTCATCGCTGAGCAGCGGATATTCCAATCCTCCCAATTCCTCTGCCCAGGAGCGATGGCTGGCGATCGTATCGACGCTCACGCCGAGAATCGCCGAATTCTCTGCGGCGAATTCTTTCGCCAGCTTGCTGAAGCCGACTACCTCCGTCGGACAAATGAAGGTAAAATCCGCCGGATAAAAGAATAGCACCAGCCACTTACCCCGGTACGCCGATAGCGAATACTCGGAGACTTCGCCACGCAAGATGCCTTTTACCCGGAAATCCGGTGCTCTATCACCTATTCGCAGTGCGTTCATCTGCTCTCCCGGCGCTCAAGAAATGTTTTGCCAGAGTGAAAAAGCGTCTTTCTGATCGGCCGCCGCCTTCGATATGAACCAGTGTTCTTCGACCCCGGCGGCATTGAGCAACCCGAAAAAATAAATCCTCAACATCTGGTCGACCAATTGCGGCAACGGCAGATCGCGCTTGGGCTGATACCAGGTGTAAATCCAGTTCATCATGCCGAACAAGGCGAACGTGGCCACCCGCAAATCTATGGATTTGCCGCCGTGTTTTTGTTGGAGGTCGCCGATCAGATCCATGATCACTTTCACATAGCGCCGTTTAAGCACGAGAATCTTGTCTTGAAACTCGCCGGTCAAGGATTCGTCCTCATGTGCCATGACCTTCATTTCCGGCATGTTGTGCAGAAAAAAACTCAGGTGATTCTCGGCAAAGGCGCGGATGCGCGCGCGGACGTCGGTTTGCGAATCCGGCGCCTGCTCCCAGCACTGCAGCAGCGTTACGAAGCAGCGCTCTTGAATCAAATAGAGCAATTCCTCTTTGGTCGTGAAGTAATAATAAAGACCGGATAGACTCATGTTGGTGGCGCGCGCGATATCGCGCACCGAAGTATGATGAAAGCCTTTTTCGGCGAAGATCTTGGCCGACGCTTTGAGTATCCGCTGGAGTTTTTCATCGTAATGACGGGTTGCCGGCTCAACACGGTTGGACATGG
>JAICHC010000612.1 GCA_025922795.1 Candidatus Binatia bacterium
GGCAGGCTGCTGAAAAAGACTCATAGGCTTGGTTGCGCTCAATCGCTCATTGGGACTGGAGTAATGGAGTGACGGAGTGGTGGAGTGATGGGTTCAAGACCCAACACACCAGTATTCGAATACTCCAACACTCCATCTTGTTCGCGCGCCTCGCCTCTGAGATCTTTTTGAGCAGCCTGCGCTCAAAGTTTTCTGAGCAAACTGCTAGCGGAGGGTTCATGGAAGTCATATTGAAGGAAGATATCGTGAATCTCGGCAAAATCGGCGAGGTCGTGCGCGTGCGCGACGGCTACGCGCGCAACTACTTGTTGCCCCGCGGGCTGGTACTCATCGCAAACAAGAAAAACCTGAAGACCTACGAGCACCACAAGAAGGTCGTCGGTGATCAGAAACAAAAGTTCGCCCGGCAGGCGCAGTCGATTGCAGATCAGTTGAGCACGGTCTCCCTGGTCATTCCGATGAAGGTCGGCGAAGAGGGCCGGCTCTTTGGCTCGGTGACCAGCATGCAGATTGAAAAGGCGCTCAAGGCGAAAGGCCTCGACGTCGATCGGCGCAAGATTCATCTGAACGAACCGATCAAAACCGCGGGAGATCACGAAGTGCCGGTTCGGCTGTCCGCCGATCTCACCGTGCCGCTCAAACTGTCGGTGGTCTCGGACAGCTAGGACCGTGAAGATCTAGGCGGCCCAGCGTCCAATGTTCGGTTGCCAGAAAGTGGGACGAGAGCGGAACGTTCTCGTCCCACTTTTCTTTTTGGCCCCTCCATTTTGCGGTGAGTTTAAGTTTGCGGCACGCGCCGCCGATTGCTAATCTGCGGTTCAATTTTTCCGGCCGATTCGGTCATTCTCGATGGTGGGTTCACCGGACTTGAAGGCCACTCGCGGCCGCCTCCTGATTGTATCGGCGGCGTTGCTGTGGAGTTTGGCCGGGGTATTCATCAAGTTTCTCGACGTTCCGCCGCTGACGATCGTTTTTTATCGGAGCTTTTTCGCCTGCCTGATTTTCACGCCGTTCGTGCGCCGCGCCGACTGGCGCATCAGCGGCCCGGTCGGGGTTTCGGTGCTGACCTACAGCGCCGCGATCAGTGCTTTTGTCTCCGCCAATAAACTCACCACCGCGGCCAACGCCATCGTTTTGCAATACACGGCGCCGATTTTCGTTTTTCTTTTTTCACGGATCGTGCTGCGCGAGAAAGTCACCAAATTGAACGGTCTCGCACTCTCGGCCGGCATGTTGGGCGTTGCCGTGATCTCCCTCGATAGCGCCGGAGAGCCGGAGATGGCGGGAGTGTTGCTCGCGCTTTTGAGCGGGCTGCTTTTCGCCGCCTACATGATCAATCTGCGGCGCACGACCAACGTCAGCCCGATCTATCTTACCTGGATCAACAACGCGGTTTGCGCGCTGCTGCTTTTGCTCGTGGTCAAGTCGCAGCTGGTGCTCACCTGGAACCAACTTGGGATCCTCGCCGTGATGGGCGCCGTGCAGCTCGGTCTGCCCTATTTTCTTTTCTCCAAGGGATTGCAGAGCGTGTCGTTGCAGGAAGCGTCGCTGATCGCATTGATCGAACCGGTTCTCAATCCGATTTGGGTCGCCGTCACGGTCGGAGAGATTCCTTCGACCGCGACTCTGACCGGCGGCGGGATGATTCTCATGGGTCTCAGCGTCCGCTATATCTGGCCGCTGTTGACCGGGCGCGTCGAGGCCGCGCGCAAGGTATCCTGACCGCGCGTGCTTCCATGGAGCCGAGGCCAGCGAAGTTTAACAATCACGATTTATTTGATACTTTCGGACGAAATCGAAAAAAGCCGAGGAGGACAAAATGTTACAGAGCTGGGGAATGGCTAATCGTTTAGGGAGATTTATCAAGTCCGACGGGCGCGCGGTGATGCTTGCCGTCGATCACGGCTACTTTCTCGGCCCCACAAGCGGGTTGGAAGAGCCCAGAAAAACCATCGAACCGCTGATGCCGCATGCCGACTCGATAATGCTTACGCGCGGGGTGCTCCGGACTTCGGTGGATGCGAAGGCGGACAAGCCGGTCGTTCTGCGTGTCTCCGGCGGCACCAGCATCCTTAAGGAATTGTCCAATGAAGACATCACGGTCTCGATCGAAGATTGCATCCGCCTCAATGTTTCCGCCATGGCGCTATCGATTTTTGTCGGCTCGGAATTCGAGAAAGAGACGCTCGTGAGTCTCGCCAAGTTGGTTGACGAGGGAGAGAAGTACGGCATCCCCGTGCTGGCCGTCACGGCGGTCGGAAAGGATATGGCGCGCGACGTGCGCTATCTCGGACTGTCCTGCCGCATCGCCGCCGAACTAGGCGCGCACATCGTCAAGACTTATTATTGCGATGATTTCGAACAGCTCATCGAGAGCTGCCCGATCCCGGTGATCGTCGCCGGGGGCAAGAAAACACCCGAGATGGAAGCATTGGAGCTGACCTATAACGCCGTGCAGGGCGGCGCCGTCGGCGTCGATATGGGCCGGAATATCTTTCAATCCGACTCCGCGGTCGGCATGATCAAAGCCGTTCGCGCCCTCGTCCATGAAAACGTCTCCGTAAAAGAAGCCTATAAAATTTACGAGAGCGAAAAGAATAGTAAAGCACGAAAAGCCAGCTGAGAACGTCTAGTGTCTGTGGTTTAGCGTCTTGCGTTGGGTGCCTGGGGGCGCGGCTCTGAAGTTGCGGTCGAGCGAATGGCGACTTTTAGGAGTTTTGTCGAAATCGATGCGTGGCAGAAGGCGAGGGAACTCACATGTCTTGTCTATGTCGCCACCAGATCCGGTGCATTCTCAAAAGATTTTGCGTTGCGCGATCAAGTGCGCCGGGCGAGCATTTCGATCATGGCGAATTCGGGCGAAGCGGTTCGGGTGAGTTTATCCAATTCCTTGCTGTGGCTAAAGGTTCTGCTTGTGAAGTTATCTCAATTTCTATGTTGCGCTGGATCAAGGCTACGTAAGCCACTGCGAGTTTGAAGATTTGAACGAGCCGGCAGAAAAAACACTTCATTTGATCGGTGGATTGATGAAATATCTGCAGCAATCATCGTTAAGGGGTTCGAAGTACAAACGCTGAATCATGGATGGGTCTGGATAACGCAAGACTCTGGACC
>JAICHC010000613.1 GCA_025922795.1 Candidatus Binatia bacterium
CTGTTACCAGCTTGAACTTTCATTGGCGAGGTTGCCAAGCACCTCGTCTCTCTACCTCATTCACGGCGGCTCGCCTATGCGGGAGCCAAGGCGATCAATTCGTCTAAGCTGGAGAAGCAAAGGGTATTGGGATGATGCAATGAAACACCTTGATGAACCCATCCGTTGGCGCGAGCAAGCCTTTCACTGGCCGCGAATCATCCTTTCATTTGTCATCATCTATGGCGCGATCGCGTTGGGGATTTACGCCACGTACCGGACTTACAGGTACGTCACAGCCGCGTCGGTAGATTCCCGGCAATCCTTCAATCCTCAGAGCGCGATTTACCGCATCTCCTAGATTCCAGGTACTTCCTCAGGAGGGAGCGAGTAACCCCTCTGTCTGATCGCTCGAGAAACAACCAATGATCTGCCGTTCGGCTCTCCACGACACCACTGCAAGGCCGCAGCTAACTAAAATGCATGCGCAGCTCTCAGCGAATGGACGGCTACTAACCTCTTTGCGACGACCGCCCGGGGACCGATGCGATCAGATTTGAAAAAAAAGGACACATCCAAATTTGTCTTGACGAACAACCAAAATCAGGGGCAATTTAGGGCGAATGATGGAGGTCGATATGAAACGGGTGGCGCTCTATGCCATTTTCGTCTTCTCTCTCTGGTCGATTACGCCGCACCCGGCGGTGGGGCAGTCGACGACGCTGCACGTGGGCTTCAACGGATTTTACGGTGCGGCACCACTTTACGTCGCTCAGGACGCCGGCATTTTCCGTAAGCACGGATTCAGGCTCGAGATGGTTTTCATCGCCGGCGGTTCGTTATCCACGCAGGCGCTGATCGGTAAGAGCCTCGACCTACTCCAGACAGGCGGCCCGCCTTTCCTCAATGCCTATCTCAGAGGTGCACGGCTCAAAATCATCGGCGGCGTCACCAACATCCTGCCCTACGTCTTGATCAGCAGCGACCGCATCACCGGCGCAGAGCAGTTGCGCGGCAAAAAGATCGGCATCAGCCGTTTTGGCAGCAACACCGACTTCGTTGTGCGGCTCGCGCTCGGGCACTTCGGTTTGACTCCCGCGGATGTGACGACCCTCCAGGTCGGAGGCTCGCAGTCGCGATTGGTGGCGCTCAAAGCCGGAAACATCGACGCGACGGTGCTGAGCCCGGAAGAAGCACTGGCGGCGCAGAAGGTTGGCTTAAACCCACTCCTCGACTTCGTCGCCAAAGGCGTCGAATTTCCACATGTGAACATCGTGGCTCGGGAGGAATATCTCCAGGCGCAGGCGCCGCTCGTGAAACGCTTCATGACCGCCTATGTCGAGGGCATACGCTTTTTCAAAACGCGGAAGGAGGAGGCGGTCTGGAAGATGATGGTGCTCAGCAGGCTGAACGACCGGGAGATCGCCGAGAAGGCATTCGATGTCTATAGTCGTTCGCTTCCGGACGACGGCCGGCCCACGATGAAGGGGCTCGAAGCAGTCCTCGCGGACTTCGCCCGCGAGGACCCGAAAGCGAAAGGGTTGACGGTCGCGCAGATCGTCGACCTGAGATTCCTTCCAAACTAAGAACGCACCCAATTGCGTTTTCTTTGCAAAGCACCGATGTCTGAGCAACTCTGGACAGATCAGCAATTCGACCAGATGTCTTGGCATGACAATCACGTGCATGCGCTGCGGATTATCGAAGGCGCGCACGGCTTGGGCGAACTGATTCTGGACCTTGACTATATTCTCGAATGGATCTGCAACGCCGCAGAAAACAAATTTCGCATCGTTCCTGCCACGCTCAGGTTTCTGGAAGTCAGCAACCTCCGCGTTTCGCTCGATTACGCGACGCCGGCTGCAGCTCTGGGACCGTTTTCGATCCACGCCATCGAGCGCCAAAGTGAGGGGCGCGAGCGGTATGTCGCGCAAATTTGGAAGATTCTAATCAACTGGCCGAAAGGCGAGATTGTATTTGAGGCCAAAAGCTTCGAGCAGCGGGTTTGGGGCGTACCGGTGCTTAGCGAAAGTCAGTGTTTACGAGCAGAGGAGCGAAAGCGCGACGCACGAGCGATCGGCCCTGGCCATATCCGAACCAGCTCAAAATAACAAATTCCCAACTCTGTGATTTAGTTTAAAATGACCGAGATTCGCGCGTGCGAGGGAACCGATCTTCGCCGCGCGCTATGGTTGCCGCCACAGGATCTTTGAAGATTTATCGGTAGGTTTTGCCCAGTGTGAGCGAGACGCCACCGGCGCAGCGTCGGTGCCGCCGCGGACCAGCGCGGCCGATCGCTCCTGCGTTCTTCGCTTTAGCCGATCGGCGCTTTATTTATATGTCAATGACTATCCTGTCCGCGAAATTGGCTTATAGGAAAATGAGCCGCCCAACTGCGCATCACTTTGCTACGGCTTGAACTAGTCTTGGGGTAATCAGGCAGGATTTGCACAACGGTATACAGCAACCTTGCAGCTCCGACGGTGCAAACTGACAGCAAAATCGGCTGCTTATCAAATCAGGGGCCAGCCTAGCCATAATGAAAGCCAAGCCAACATTTGTCTGGCCTCATAAACCAAAAACGAGGCCAGACAGATGAAGCTGCCGGCGCGCAAATTTTTGCCGGTGAAGAATGTAACAGGCCGGAGGTGTCCCGCCCGCCGTGATCTGTACTTCGAGAAGCCGCGGGCCTGAAATCAAGCTCATCTGGGTGGTCGGAAGCGCAACCGGCCCGGCGGCAATCTTTATCTAGTGGATCTCCGCCCGAATCTTCCCGCCTTACTGTTTGAGTCGAATTTGTTTTCGCATCTACTGACCATCTACAGATCCACGGCAGAGCGCAACGATAGTGATTGGTGGATTGTCATTCCAGATCGATCATCTAAATTCAGCACTCATGCGCGGCACGACTTGCGGGCAGACACGGTTTGCTAGCGCCAAAATCTCGCGGGCGGCGCTGGCCTCATACGGAATGTGGACTTCTTCGCCGCCCTGTTTGTTTCGCATGATGAAGCCGTTTTTCAGCGTTTGATATTCCGGCTGCGACTCCGCACAGCTCTTGAGGAGATCATTAAAGACGTCAATGGGAATGATAATCGATTGTTTCATCGTCCTCCCTTCGCTTCCGGACA
>JAICHC010000614.1 GCA_025922795.1 Candidatus Binatia bacterium
TACCCGTGCTGGCCCTTTATATGCTCCTAGGTCTGGAGATTTTTGGATGCACTCGGATTCCCTCCGTTTTTGACTCCGCCGTCCGTATCCACTAGATTGTTTCAATTCAGCTCAAAGACAGGAAGCATCGATGGTCGACATGGACAAGATCGTGTCGCTGTGCAAGCGGCGCGGCTTTATTTTTCAATCGAGTGAGATTTATGGCGGCCTCGGCTCGGCATGGGACTACGGGCCGCTGGGAGTTGAGCTCAAAAACAACGTCAAGCGCTTATGGTGGCGGGATAACGTGTATCTCCGTGACGACATGGTCGGACTTGATTCCGCGATTACGATGCATCCGAAAGTGTGGGAGGCGAGTGGTCACCTGGCGAGTTTCGCCGACCCATTTACGGGTTGCACGGCATGTGGGCGACATTACCGGGCCGATCATTTGGCCGAGGCCATCTGGAGCAGCAAGTGGTTTGAAAGCCTCAAACGCCGGCTAGCGAATGAAGACAACGCAGCGCTCGCGCTGCAGAAGTGGGCGGCCGGAGACGGCAAGAAGCTAGCGCCCAATTTGGCCTTGGTGCAGCGGCCGGAGGTCATCCTTTCGCTCTGGAAGGATAAACGATCCGGTTACCGGTTCGTGCAGTCGGAGTTTGGCGAGTTGCTCGACGGGATCGCCAGCGCCCCCGACGGTACGCCGCATAATCCGTGTCCAAACTGCGGCGGTCAAATGTCCGAGCCGCAGCCAGCGAGCTTGATGCTGGAAACATTTTTGGGGCCAGTGCAAGAAACGGCCACTAAAACCTATCTTCGACCCGAGACGGCTCAGGGGATCTTCGTCAACTTCGACAACGTCCTCCAAGCCTCCCGCAAGAAGCTACCCTTCGGTATTGCGCAAATCGGCAAGAGCTTCAGAAATGAGATCACGCCGGGGAATTTTACGTTTCGTACTCGCGAGTTCGAGCAAATGGAGATCGAGTTCTTTTGCATGCCGGGCACGGATGAAGAGTGGCATCAGCGCTGGGTTGACGAACGGTTCGCCTGGTATAAGAAGTACGGTATCCAGAAAGAAAATATTCGACTGCGAGAGCATGAAAAGGATGAACTCGCTTTCTATGCAAAGCGCTGTGTCGACGTGGAGTATCTGTTTCCGATGGGCTGGAGTGAACTGGAAGGGATTGCGAATCGCACCGACTACGATCTGAAGCAACATTCGCATTTTAGCGGAAGAGCGCTGGAATACTTTGACGAGGACAGCAAACAAAAGTTGATTCCCTATGTGATTGAGCCCTCCGCAGGAGCCGACCGATCGACTCTCTCATTTCTTGTGGATGCTTACCGCGAAGAAGAGGTGAGAGGCGAGAAGCGCGTCGTGCTGAATTTTCATCCTGAGCTTGCCCCGGTCAAGATCGCGGTATTGCCGCTGCTAAAGAAGAACGAACGGATCGTGGAAACCGCTAGAAAGCTCACTGCAGAACTACGTAAGCGTTGGTACACAGTCTATGACGACACGGCATCCATCGGCCGGCTCTATCGCCGGCAGGACGAAGTCGGCACGCCTTTTTGCGTCACGGTGGATGTGCAAACGGTCGGCGACGAAAAGGCGCCGGCCGACGAGAAGGTCACGATCCGCGACCGCAACACCATGCAGCAGGTCAGGGTTGCGCTCCCCTCCGTCGAAGTCGTGATAGCGAAGCTGATGGACGGGCACTGGGACGAGATTTACCGCGACTCAGACTGAGCAGGTTGAGGTTTAGGCTAAGGTTTAGCTCAACCTCAGCCTTAGCCTCAGCCTTCCGGGTCGGGGTCGTGCTCAGGCTCTCGAAGCATGAACCGATTTCTTCAAGGTCTGAGGGTTAACGCTGCATAGCTTGCGGGCTTAACAAAAGGACACAGCGATTCTCCGCTATTATCACCGGGTCAAGTTTTTAGTTGACCGTTACCGCCGCTTTCTCATCCTGGGCGTTTTGTCGTTGATTGCCACCGACCTCGCCGGCATCGCCTTGCCCTGGTTGATCAAGGGCGGTATCGATACGGCTCTTAGCGCGGACGGCCATCGGTCTCTCATCGAATATCCGCTGTGGATCCTCGGCGCCGCGGCGTTGCAAGGATTATTCCGCTACTCCTGGCGGATCAATATCCACGGTTTTTCGCGGCGCTGCGAGGCCGATCTGCGCGACCGGGTTTTCGCGCATCTGCAAAAACTTCCGCTCAGTTATTTCCAGCACACCAAAACCGGCGATCTGATGTCCCGTCTCACCAATGACATTCTCGCGGTGCGCGAGTTGATGGGCTTTGGATCGCTGGCCATTGTCGATGCCGCCGTCGTGATTGTTTTTAGTTTGACGTTGATGATCACCATCGATCCATGGCTGACTTTGTGGTCGATGATGGCGATGCCGCTGATCCCGATCGTGGTGCGTTTTTTCGGGCGCGAGATCTTCCGTTCGGCGCGTGAGACGCAGGAGCGGCTGAGCCAGCTCAGCGCCTACGTGCTGGAAAACTTCTCCGGCATTCGCGTCGTACAAGCTTATGCGCAGGAGCAAAACCAGATCGCCGGGTTTGACGCAATCAACACCGACTACCGGCAGAGGAATATGTGGCTGGCAACGCTATGGGGAATTTTCTGGCCGCTCATGCAAGTGATGGCGGGAATCGCGGCGACCGTGGTGCTATGGCTCGGCGGCCGACAGGTATTGCAGGAGACCATGACTTTAGGCGAGTTCGTCGCTTTTAACGGGTATCTGGCGATGCTTACCTGGCCGCTCATGGCGATCGGCTATACGGCAAACCAATACCAGCGCGGTACTGCGGCGCTGTCGCGCATCGCCGAAGTGCTCGACACGCCGATTTCGCCGCGCTACCAATCCAAAAGGTTATCCAATAGCACTGCTGGCACTGTGCCTATTACCGGCGCCATCGAATTTCGCAATCTGACATTCTCCTACGATGCCGCCGATGCTCCGGTCCTAAGACGGCTGAGCCTCAAGATTCCTGCCGGAACCGTTTGCGGCATCATCGGCGAAACCGGCTCGGGCAAGAGCACCTTGGTGAATCTTTTGCTGCGGCTTTATGAACCGGGTGATCAACAGGTGTTTATCGACGGCATCGATATCAAGCAA
>JAICHC010000615.1 GCA_025922795.1 Candidatus Binatia bacterium
ACCGCGTGGCGCGCCCTGCTGCACCCACCGCAACAACGTTTGTGTTTCCAAAGCGCTCAACGAGCGGTTGTTCTCAAATACGCCGTAGTGCGGATCGGCGTGCCATGGCGGCATGCGCCGAGCGAGAATCACTTCTTCGATCATTCGCGATTTGTTCTTCACTCGTCCGTAGCTCGACATGGCAAACGGTCCGATGCCTCCTTCACTGTGACATGAGGCGCATTTCGCCTGGAGAATTGGAGCGATCTGTTTTGCGTAGGAGACCTGGTTGTCTGCCGCGTCGGTGATCCTCTCAAAGGCGATCCGGCAACCGTGGACCGGCGCCTGTGCCCGCGTAACCGGTTTGCCGGTCAGAAATTCACTCAGCGCCGTCTCGAGGTAGCGTTCGGTGGCCGCCGGCTTCTTCGCGCCCTCAGTCAGTTGATCGTCGATGGCGCCACGATAAAACACACTGCGATCTTTGGTATTGATCGCGATCGTTTCACACGTGCGCTGCACACCCAGGCTCAACGCCAGTGCCTGCGACTGGTCCTCTAACACCGGCAGCGAACCGACCCTGAACTCCTGGGCTTCCTTGCGGATGCTTTTGCGATCGTCCTGCGAGTAGGAGTTGACCATCCAAAACACAACGCCCTGGTTCGCGAATTTCCGTCGCAAGTCGCGGATTTTCGAAATGCTCTGCCGCGCGATCGGACAACCGTTACCGGTGAAGAACAGCACGACCGCGCGGCCCTCGACACGGTCCAACTCGTAAGCTTTGCCGCGATAGTCAAGCAGGAGAAAATTAGCAACTTCCGACACCGGGACCTTCGATTCCAATGGTGCAAAATCCTCGGCAGCAAGCGGAGTCAGAGTGCAGCCAACGACAACAACGAGGCACAAGAATTTCATAGGTCCCGGGTGGAAAGCTCTGGTAAGAGTTGCTGACAGTCAAGCCGCCTTATATGATTAATGCGGTGCGAACTTTTTTCTTTGACAGACCGCAGCATTGGCGGTCGCATGGCTCGGAACTAATCTATGAAAACGCTCGTTATCGCACTCCTGTCTCTCTTCATTTGTTCTATGAGTTCGGCCAAAGATACTCGCTGTTTTGAACTGCGCACTTACCACGCTGCGCCCGGCAAGCTTGAGGATCTTCACAATCGATTCCGCCAACACACACTTGGCTTATTCGAAAAGCACGGGATACAGAACATCGGCTACTGGGTGCCGATGGACAAAGAAGGCAAGCCAGAGAACAAATTGATCTTCCTGCTCGCTTATCCCAGCCGCGAGGCGCGCGAGAAATCATGGAAGGCCTTCATAGACGATCCCCAATGGAAAGAAGCCGCCAGAAAATCCGAAGAAGGAGGCCGACTCGTCGAACGGGCGGAGAATCCTTACCTCGCTGCGACGGATTATTCGCCCGACATTAAGACCTCCAAAACGGCCGAGCCGCGCACGTTTGAATTGCGCATCTACAAGACTCCTCCGGGGCGGCTTGAGCACCTCAACGCCCGCTTCCGCGATCATACCATTAAGCTCTTCTCCAAACATGGCATGCAGAACGTCGGATATTGGACGCCGATGGACGAAAAGCACGGCCGCGACAACACGCTCCTTTATATTCTCGCGCACAAAAGTCGCGAAGCCGCTGCCGCCTCTTTCGCCGCGTTCCGCAAGGACCCTGATTGGATCGCAGCCAGGAAAGCTTCCGAAGAAAAAGCCGGTGGTTCGCTGACGCTTACAGAAGGCGGTGTCACGTCGATCTTCATGACCCCCACCGACTACTCACCAACGCGTTAACAAATTGAGGTATGAACGTCCCTGTAAAATTCCCCGTTGAATCTCGCCGCGATTTTGTTGGCCGCTCGCTTCGGCTCGGCGCGGCTGCTATAGCTGCGCCCATGGCTGCTTCGCTAATCGGTTCGGCCCGCGCACAGGAAGGTAAGAAACTTGGCTTCGCACTCGTCGGCCTCGGCTCGCTGAGCACGAACCAAATCGCTCCCGCGCTGCAAAAAACTAAACACTGCCGCCTCGCCGGAGTTGTCACCGGCACGCCCGCGAAGGAGAAAACCTGGGCCGAGAAATACAACATCCCGGCCAAAAACATCTATAATTACCAAACCTTCGACCGCATCGCCGATAATCCGGAAATCGACGTCGTGTATGTCGTCCTGCCAAATGCGATGCACGCCGAATACACCATCCGCGCCGCCAAAGCGGGCAAACACGTCCTTTGCGAAAAACCCATGGAAGTGTCTGTAAAAAAATGCGAGCAGATGATCGAGGCCTGCAAGAATGCCAAACGCCTGCTGGCCATTGGTTACCGATGCCAATTCGTGCCCCATCACCTGGAGATGATGCGCCTCGCCCGCGAGAAGGTTTTTGGCACCGTCAAATTGATTGAGGCGAGCTTCGGCTTTCGCATCGGCGATCCCAACCAATGGCGCCTCAAAAATGCGTTGGCCGGAGGCGGCGCGCTGATGGACGTCGGGATTTACGCGTTGCAGGGCGCGCGCTATGTGTCGGGCGAAGAGCCAATCGAAGTGTTTGCGAGTGAGACAAAAACGGACAAAGTAAAATTCAAAGAAGTTGATGAGTCGATTTTCTGGTCAATGCGGTTCCCCAGCGGAGTCATGGCAAACTGCGGCACCACTTACCTGGTGGGCGGCATGAATCGCCTCTTCGCCGCTGCCGAGAAAGGCTCCTTTCAGCTCGATCCCGCCTACAGCTACGGCGGTCTGCAGGGCAAAACCAGCAAAGGCCCGATGGACTTTCCGCAGGTGGACCATTTTGCGACCGAGATGGATGACTTCGCCCAGTGCATCATGAACAATCGAGCGAGCAGAGTGCCGGGCGAAGAAGGCTTGCGTGACGTGAAGATCATGACGGCCATTTACGAATCGATTCGGAAGGGCAGGCCGGTCAAACTCTCTTAACGGCGGCCCCGCAAGACAAAGCGCCAGAGGGCTGGCGCACTCCAGGACGCTGCCGCGTTGTTCAAAGGCCATTTCAAATTAGCAAGTTTTCGAACGCATTCGACATCCTGCTGCGCGCTTCGCTAACTTCCCTGCGTGAACATCCTGTTCATTGGCGACATCGTCGGCGAGCCG
>JAICHC010000616.1 GCA_025922795.1 Candidatus Binatia bacterium
GTCTCGCCTCTGAGTCTTTTGAGCAGCCTGTGATCAAAGTTTTTAGAAACTTGGCAAAGTAAAAAAGATGCGGCTCGCCGCCCGCGCTCGGCGGGTGAAACCTGTAACGAAACGTGTGCTGCGCCGGCCGGCTCGAGTTCACTGTCGCTCGGCGGAATTCAATCGACGACTTCGGAGATGTAGTAGTCGATGTAGCGCCGGTGGGCGTTGGGCTGGGCATGGCCCTTAACCATTTGCTCGCACTCTTCTTGGGTATGGGTTTTCACCGGGCCCAGGCAGGCCGCCATGATTTGAATTTTGGCGGCGCGGACTAAATCCAGCCCGAGCCGAAGCAAATTGTCGAGGTTGTTTGACACGACTGTGCCGCCATGGCCGCGCAACAACACGGCGCTGCGATCGCCCAGTGCAGCGGCGACTTTGTCACCGAGTTGATGAGTTCGGATGAGCAAAGGAGAATCGTAAATCGGCGTGCCGCGATGGAAGTGGACACCGCTATTGGATAGAACTCTTATCCCTTGGCCCGTAGCGGCGACGACAATCAATTCGTCGGGATGGTAATGCAGAATGCACTGGACGTCGGCCCGTGCCCTATAGATGGATGTGTGCATCGGCGTCTCGCCATTCGGTTCGCCGGCGCCTTCGAGTTTCTTGCCTTCGGCGTCGATGACGATCAGATCGCGCAGTGCGACTTTTCCGGGCGGCATGTGCGGCGTGCTCAAGATCCGACCGTCGGCGAGGCGCACCGTCAAATGGCCGTAGCCATCGATCACCCGCTGTTTTTGCAGTACCTTGCAAACCAGAACCATTTTTTCTTTTATCGCTTCGATTGAATCAAACATCTTTTCTCCGCGGTGGTCTTTTACTCAGATCGTTGTGGAGCGCTTGATTAAACCGGCGAACAGCGCTGCCATCTCACCGGCTTTTTCGTCCCATTCTTCCCTCGGGCCGAGCGCTTCATCGTAGTGCTTTGGAAACAAAACATGGACTTCGCTTTTTTGCAGCAGCCGGCCGAGGTTCTCGCCGGTTTGACGGCCGTGAGTGTTGTCGTTGCCGGGGATAATACAGGCCGGCACTTTAATGGACTTTAACTCGTTCTCGGTGGCGCCGATCACGGGCAGGTCGGCGCCCTTGAGAAAATACTCGCGCCAGTGCGACATCACGCCGATGAATTGCTCTGGAGTCATTTTCATCAACGCTTGACGATTTTCCGGTCGCGCTTTGATGCGCTCTTGCCAATGTTCCATTTGGCAGACCGCTGCCATGCCGCCCTGCTGCGCGGCTTCGATATATTGACCGTAATATTCTTGAGCGAGACGCTCACAAGCGAAGCGGCCGCCGGTCACGCGCCAGAGCAGCAAACCGCGCACCGACTCGGGATGGCGCAGCGCAAACAAGAGCGCGGTACGGCAACCCGATGAGCTGCCGCCGACGAAGGCGGGGAGGGCGCCGAGTTGCGAGAGCAGCTCGTGAATATCATCCGCCCAAATTTCATATTCCGATTCATTTCCATCGATCACGACCTCGGAGGCGCCGCAGTTGCGCCGGTCGAAAATGACCACGCGGTGGCCGAGATCGGCGACTGCTTGCGCCTGGAGCTCGATGCCGCTGATGTCGCGCCGGCCTCCGGGTGAAAGCGCAACCCAGGGGCCGCGATCGCCGAGAATTTTGTAGTTAATATTGACGCCGCGAATTTTTGCGATGGGCATCGGACCTCCTTTGCGCCATACCAGCGGACCATAGCCGAGTGAGAGCCATGGATCAACGATCAAGCCTTAGCGAAATTTCCCGGGATGAGCTTTCGGTGGGATAGCTTTCCCGGGGCTGAAGCAACTTGAAGCAATCCGCTTTTCCGGGTTCGTTCGAGACCGGAAGTTGGAAAATTCATTTCCTGATCCTAGTTGAAAGAACGCAAGTTCGTTCAATGCGCAGCGCGCAGCCGCATCCCGAGCGGCCGGCGTTTTTTTAGCACTGAGACGCCGGTGCAGCTTGCTGCCGGGTTAGAGCCTTTTTGTGGGCACTCCACGCCTGCGCGGTGAGTTCTTATTCCGGAGCGAGACGCCGTCCGCGTTTTTTATATAATCCGTCCGTGAAGCCGCTCTTGTCTAGTTCTCTGACGAAACTGGCGTCCAAGAAATCCTCCGGTTTGAAAGATTTCCCTTTGGCATCGGCCGCCAGTATGGTCTTCAAACCTTCCACGGATGGGTACTGCTTTTTTGGCAAAACCGACTCGCTCAGCATGTTTTCCCAAGTCTTCTCCAGCACGTCGCGCTCGACCGTTCGGCCGATAAACCTCGCCAAGGCGCGTACGGCCGCCTCTTTGTCGGAATAAATACGATGGACGGCTTCGATTTGCGATTTCACATACCGCCGAACGATGTCAGGATGCTCGCGGATATACTTCTTCGTTGTCGCCGCGGCGGTGTGCTGGTAAACCAAACCCAGTTTGGGAAGGTCGGCCAGGACGTTCATACCGCGCTTCTGGGCAATGATGCTGGCCGGGGGATTGACCACGGTTGCTTGAACCCGCCCGGTCAAAGTCGCATCCACACGAGCCGTCGTACTGCCGATCTGCACGAGGGTGACGTCTTTGCCGGGAGCCAAACCGATTTTCGATAAGGCATAGCGGGCGATGAAGTCGGACGCCGAGCCGAAGCGACTGATCGCGACGGTACCGCCCTTGAGTTGCTCAGGAGTTTTGATCTCCGAGCGCGACAGCAAATAATAATTGAGCGACGTGACGCCGCCGACGAGCAACGTGGCGTCGGAGCCCGCCATCACCGAATTGACGACAGCCGGTCCGGCCAACTGCGCAATCGGCGTGTCGGCGGAGACCAGCGCCATCACCGCGGTGGTGCCGCCGGTGAAGAATACCAGCTGGACGTCGAGGCCGTTCTTTTCGAAAATCCCGGCGTCTTTGGCAATCCAGGCCGGCATCGCATCGCCGCTGATGGCGCTGTAGCCGACGTTGATCCGGGTCATTTGAGCCGCGGCGGGATGACTCCACAAAACCACTAGCGCTAAAAAATAGATCGCGACTGCCATAGTTCTCTTCATGGTCATGAGGTCTTCCTTTCTTTCTTAACCCTAAC
>JAICHC010000617.1 GCA_025922795.1 Candidatus Binatia bacterium
GCGTTGTTGATGAGAATCTGCACGTCGCCCCACCGTTTATGATCTCTGCGACGGATATCGCACGGCAATGCGAAGACCTGCGCGCCGGTTGCGCTCCATCTCTTCGGCCGCTGCGTTGCGTCTCTCTTGATTGCGTGCCGCGATGACGACACCGGATTTTTGCGCGGCGAACGCCTCGGACAGCGCCTGTCCCAGGCCGCCGCTCGCTCCTGTGACGAGAACATTTTTGTGCGCCAAATCGGTCATCGTAAAGAAAGATAACACATCCCGCGGCTCAAAGCGCCAATCGTTGATCCAGCTCCCTTGCTCTTGCAAAAACTTTTCGGTAAAGGAATCGCACAATGATTCTCGGAGGCGCAACTGTGAAGTTTGCAACGTTCCTCGCGAAAAGTTTTCTCGCTCTATCACCAGCGCTGTTGGCGGCGCAAGAGCCAGCCTTGTCGACATCCTCGATCACATGGCGCGAAGCACCGTCAACTTCGCTCGATTCAGAGCTTGATCGATTAAATCGCGCTTTTGTCCAGCTCGCCGATCAGGCGCGGCCGGCGATCGTGCAGATCCGCACGAGCGGAGACGGTAACAAGAACAGCTCGGCACAGGCGCACGGTAGCCGCGGTTCGGGCTTCATCATCGATGCGCGAGGTTACGTCCTCACGGCGCAACATGTCATCGACAATGCCAAAGAAATCGAAATCCGGTTGGCGGACGCGCAGCGTTTGCCCGCGCGCGTGATCGCTGCTGACAGCCAGATTGACCTGGCGATTCTAAAAGTCGAATCGGACAAAGAACTGCCGAGCTTGCCGTTGGGGGATTCCGACGCGATCCGTGTCGGCGACCTGGCCGTGGTCTTTGGTTATCCTTTCGGCCGTGAAAGCTCGATGAATCTGGGCATCATCAGCCGTTCAGGAAGAACTTATCCTGATTCGGCCAGTTTTGATTTCGTTCAGACCGACGCCGGAGGCTACCCTGGTGGCAGCGGCGGACCGCTGCTCAACAACAAGGGGCATGTGATCGGCATGATTACGATGGCATCGGAGCGCGGCAACATGGGCTTTGCCACGCCGATCAATGTCATCAAACGGATCGCGCCGCGTCTGGCGAGCGGCGAAAAACTGTCGTGGGGCTGGCTCGGTGTGCAGATGTCGGATATCTCGCTCGAGCGGGCGAGGAGTCTGAGAATTTTTCCTGCAAAGGGCGTCGTCGTCAATTCAGTGTTGCCCGGACAGCCAGCTGCGCGCGGCGGCGTGCAGAAAGAGGACGTTATTGTTTTGGTCAACGAGACCCAAGTCGAGAGCCCGCGTGATGTGGCGCGCTTGATTGGCGGCCTCGAGGCCGGCAGAATCGTGCACCTGACGATCCTGCGCAAAGGCAAAACCATGCGCCTATCGGTGCCGCTCGGCGCCAAGCCCGAGTCGACCGATGCGCGTGAAGGTTAGCGACCCCGTCAATCGATCCGCGCGCCGAAGTATTGCTGGTTGACGGCCGCCGCGACTTTTTTCTGCTGCTCGGTAAACTGCCGCAGTTTCTGTTCCACGCGATCGTTGACAGATCCTTCCGGATATCTGCCTTCACGATCGCGCTGGCCGGCTGGAACGCCGGTCAAGACTTCAATCCCTTGATCGATCGTGCCGACAGCGTAGACGCGAAACTTGCCGGTTTTAACCGCCTCGACGACGTCGGGTCGGAGCATGAGATTGCGCAAGTTGGCGCGCGGAATCATGACGCCTTGCGCGCCGGTCAACCCTTTGAGCCGGCAGACATCATAGTGCCCCTCTATTTTCTGGTTGACACCGCCGATCGCCTGAATCTCGCCATTCTGATTGACGGAACCGGTGACCGCGATGCCTTGGCGGATCGGAATCTCAGAAAGGCTTGAAAGAAGCGCGTAAAGTTCGGTCGACGAGGCGCTATCGCCGTCGACGCCGTCATAGGACTGTTCAAAGCAAACGGTGCTCGACAACGACAGCGGGCTTTCCTGGGCATACCTGCCGCCCAGATAGCCGCCGAGAATCAACACCCCCTTGTCGTGGCTCTTGCCGCTCAATTTCGATTCACGCTCAATGTTGATGATGCCGCCGCGGCCCATGAATGTTTTCGCGGTAATCCGCGACGGCTTGCCGAAAGTGAAATCGCCCATTTGGTACAGCGCCAAGCCATTTACCTGGCCGACGACCGCGCCGTCAACGTCCACCAGCACAGTTCCCTCAGCGATCAGCTCCTGCAGATGTTTTTCAATAAGGTTGAGACGAAAAGTCTTTTCGAGCACGGCCCGTTCGACATGCTTGCCGGAGACCAGCTCGGTTTTTTCTTTTTCTGCCCAGTAATCCGACTCGATCAGCAAATCGACGGTGTCGCTGAAGCGGGTTGAAAGTTTGTTCTGATCTTCGACCTGCCGGGCGCATTGTTCGATCACCCGCGCGACCGCTTCGCTGTCAAAGTGGCGCAGCCCCTCGCGTGTGCAGTAGTCGCTGACAAAACAGGCCAGCGCCGTGATGTTCTCTTGGCTGCGTTGGATCTCGAAGTTGAAATCGGCTTTGACTTTGAAAGTCTCCCGGAAATCCGGATCGACGGCGGCCAGGGTGCGGTACAGATACGGATCGCCGATCATAATGACTTTGGTGTCTGTCGGGATCGGATCAGGGCGCAGCCCCTGCGGCGGAACGAAACCAAAGAAAGTGCCGGGTTCCTCGATCCGTAGCTCGCGGTTTTTGATCACGCGTTGCAGCGCCTCCCAAACCCCGGCATTCGAAAGCACGTCCCGGTCATATAGAACGAGATAACCGCCGTTGGCCCGGCTGACAGAACCGGCCTTAATCAACGTAAAATCGGTAAAATAACCGCCGGCGAGGGGTTTCTTTTCGACGACGCCGAACAAATTATGATAGGTCGGATTGGTCTCGACGATGATCGGCGGCCCTTGTGTATCGCTGTTGTCGCCGAAAACGTTGACCCGATCCGGCAAAAACGGATCACCAGGCGGCTCGCCGAGAGTCATCGGCCCCATCGGCGTCATCACCGGCCCCGCCTCGGCGGCTTTGAAGCGCTGCGAATTTTTTAAAACGTGATCGCGCACGGCGTCGAGATAA